>NZ_AQPL01000477.1:0-12747 GCF_000395345.1 Cupriavidus sp. WS
CGCTGCGGCCCGCGCCCGCCGCCGAGCCGCTCAAGCTGATCCAGGCCAGCGCCGGCAGCACCATCACGATGATCCCGGTGGCCGAGGTGATCTACTTCGAAGCCGACGACAAATACGTGCGCGTAGTCACCGCCGCCGGCCAGCACTGGATCCGGATGTCGCTGCGCGAACTGCAGGCGCGGCTGGACCCGCAGGTCTTCTGGCAGGTCCACCGCGGCACCATCGTGCGCGCCGACGCCATCGCCACCGCCACGCGCGACGATGCCGGCAGGCTCACGCTGACGCTGCGCGGGTGCGCGGACAAGGTCGGGGTCAGCCGGCTTTACGCGGAGCTGTTCAGGGGCATGTGAGGCGCGCGCGGCGTTGCTGGCGTACCGCCGGCGCGGCGCTCATTCCTGCCGGTGCGCTTTCGCCTCCATCTCGCGGATCAGCGCCCGCGCCTCGTCGCCTTCCGGAATCGGCTGGCCGCCGTCGCGCCAGCGCACCGCCGCCTTGAAGCCCTCCGCCTGGGCATAGCGGCGGAACCACAGCCCCTCCGGGTTGTGGCGCGTGATGCCGTCGAACACCGTCGCCATCATCTGCGTCTGCTCCAGGCCCATCGTCAGCATCACCTGGTTCACCACCATCTTGTGCATTGCCAGGTGCGCGCGCGGCACGCCCGCGATGCGCCGCGCCAGCCGCATCGCCGCCGCATCGAGTTCGGCCGCCGGCGCGGTCTCGTTGGCCAGCCCCCACGCCAGCGCCTGCCGCCCGTCGATGGTGTCGCCGGTGAACATCATCTGCTTGGCGCGCGTCGGGCCCAGCCGGAACGTCCACATCGCCGTGGTCGGGCAGCCCCACACGCGCGTGGGCATGTAGCCGATGCGCGCATCCTCGGCCATCACCAGTAAGTCGCAGCTCAGCGCGATGTCGCTGCCGCCCGCCGCCGCATAGCCATGCACTTTGGCGATGGTCGGCTTGCTGCAACGCCACAGGCTCATGAAGTCCTCGGTGTTCCGCTTCATGCAGGCATAGTCCACCATCGGGTCCCACGGATACTGCTCCTGCTGGCACGGATGCTCGATCGACTGCTGCGCCGTGTCGGCCAGGTCATAGCCGCCGCAGAAACCCTTGCCCGCGCCTTCCACCACGATGACGTGCACCTCGTCGTTGGCCTGCGCCCATTCCACCGCCGCGCGGATCTCGCGCGGGGTGTCGTCGTTGATCGCGTTCAGGCGCTCGGGGCGGTTCAGCAGCAGGCGGGCGATGCGGGGGGATTGCGGGTCCTGGTCGATGCGCAGGGTGGTGAACGTGGGCATGGCGGTTTCCTCGGTGGGAGCGGCAGGGGGCAGGGGCAGGCTAGCACCGGGGTGGTTCGACGGTAAATAGTGGTTGTCGCGCAGGGGCGGGCCGCTGCTGCCCGGGGCGAAATGCCGGCGCGCAGGGTGTTGCATCCGCTGCGTGGTGTTGCGCCTGCTGGACGCGGACGGCGCCTGGCCTCTGTCCCGCACGCGGCAGAAAGAGGCGCGCCGAGGGCGCGCCCGCTATCCCGTCATCCGCCCGGGCACGCGCCGCCGCGCGCGATGCCCGGCCACGCCGCCCTTACTGCTTGACCACCACCGGCAGCCGGTTGCGCTCGGTCAGCGAGCGCAGCAGGCCTTCCACGCCGCCTTGCTGGATGATCTCGTTGAACTGCTGGCGGTAGGTCTGCACCAGCCAGGCGCCCATCACGTTGAGGTCGTACACGCGCCAGCCTTGCGGGGTCTTGTGCAGGCGGTAGTCGATCTGCACGGGCTGGCCGCTGGCGGTGTCGAGCGCGACGGTGCGGACCACCACGTCGGTTTCGGTGGGCTCGAAGCGCGAGGGCGGGTAGGCGATCTGCTGGTCGGGGCGGAGCTGGGCGATGGCGCCGGCGTAGGTGTGGATCAGCAGTATCTTGAATTGTTCGATGATCTGGTCCTGCTGCTCGGGCGTCGCCGTGCGCCAGTAGCGACCCATCGCCAGCTGGGTGGTGCGGCGCAGGTCGGTGTAGGGCAGGATGTCGCGGTTGACGATGGCGGTGATGCGCGGGATGTCGTCGGGCGCCACGGCGCGGCTGCGCACTTCGTTGAGCACCTGCTGCGTGGCGGTCTGGATCAGGGCCTGGGGTTTCGACTGGTCGTCGATCTGCGCGAAGGCCGGGTTGGCGAAGGCAGGCAATGCCGACAATAGGGCAATCAGGAACAGTTTCTTCATGCTGGGACCCCGCGTGGAAGGCGTCATGCTGCATTGCATTGTGCGCGATTTTGCCGCGTTCGGCCATTGGCGGCGGCGGCAGCGGGGCATGTGGCGGGATCGTGCGAGGCGCGCGCGGCGGCGGGTCCGGCGCGCGAAGGCGGCGTGCGCGGCCGGGGCATGGTGCTTCGCCGTGCCCCGGCACGGCATGGACGCGCAGGCCGCGCAGGCCGCGCGGGTGGCAGCGGCGGCCAAAGCGCGCTCCCGCGCACGGAAGCGCGCGTTGCCTCAGGCGTCCACCAGCACCTCGAATCCGCCAAAGATCATGCGCTTGCCGTCGAACGGCATCTCGCCGTGGTCCTTCAGGCGCGGGTCTTCCATCGCGGCTTTCATGCCGGCGTCGCGGGTCTTGCGGTCGGGCCATGTGATCCACGAGAAGACCACGGCTTCGTCGTCCTTGCGCTGGACGGCCATCGTGAACGAGGTGAGCTTGCCTTCGGGCACGTCGTCGCCCCAGCACTCGACGAGGGCGAGGGCGCCGTGGTCCTTGAACACGGCGGCGGCGGTTTGGGCCATCTTCTTGTAGGTTTCGCGGTTGGCGATGGGAACGGGAACGACAAATCCATCGATGTATGCCATGTCGGATCTCCTTTGCTTGTCGACGTACGGGTGATTGGCGGACGCGATGCGGCCCGCTGCCCGGACGACGATTCAGTGTGGGCGAAATCGACAGGCGGGGCGCAACTTTTCTGCGGGGTGACGCCGCGGGCGGTTTTCAGCCGAGCGGCAGCAGGTCCCGGAACGAGGCTTCGATGTGCGCCACCAGCGACGGGCTGGCGGTGTCGTTGAGCAGGACCTGGAAGGCGTCGAACACCAGTTCCACCGCGGCGCGGTCGGTAGCTTCGACGAGCCGCGCGCGCAGCGGGTGGTCCGCGGTGCCGAAGGTGCGCGCCATCACGTCCATCAGGTACATGCGCGCGGCGGCGAGGGAGCGTTTCCTGGCGGCTTCGGCGGGGGCGGGCGCGGGCGCCGGCGTTGCTGCCGGCGCGTGCTCGCGCGGTTGGGGCGGCGCGGCCTCGGCCCGGCCGCCAGCCGCGCGCGCCGCGAGCTGGACGAGGCCGCCTTCGATCAGCTGCGCGACGGCGCTGGCGTCGAGGCCGAGCTGCCCGGCGCGGCTGACCATGTCGGCCATGCTGGTGCGGCCGTCGACCATGATCAGCAGTGCGCGGCTGCGCCGGTCGAGCGCGCCGGTCCGCTGCCCGAGTATCTCGCGACCGGCTGCCGTTTTCTCCAGCAATCCAGCGTGATCTTGCATGGCTCGTCCTCCCCAGGATGGCGCCGAGGCTAGTGGCCGGAGGTGACAGCGGCATGACAGCGCGGCGCCGCGCCGGCGGGTGATGCCGGGCGCTGTCGGGTGCGCGCGGGCCTTGTCCGGCGCGCCGTGGCGGGTTGCGGGGCGGATGCGCGCGGCGCGGCGGTCGGGCGTGGACGTATCCCCCCACTTGTGGGGGGCGGCCGGGATGGGGCCCGCGCAACGGCGCGTCATCGCTCGGTCACACTCGTTTAGCAATAATCACTGCGCACGACTATACGTTCCGTTTAAAACGGGCAATTTTCCCTTTATATAGGGCTTGAAACGCTTGCAGACAGGGGCTTGAGCATGACCATCCGTCATCGCATTACGTTATTGGTTGTCCTGATGTTCGTGGCACTGGCGGCGATAGGCGGCTACGCCGTCTACCAGACCCGGGCCGGGGCTTCGGAGGTGAGGCAGGTGACGGAGGGCGTGGTGCCCAGCGCGCTGGCGTCCGCCGACGTGGTATCGCTGGTGAAGGATGTGCAGCTGGCCACGATGGCGCTGGTCTACGCGCCGGACGGCAACCTGGTGGCGCAGGCGCAGGACGAGCTCAAGGCCAAGGAAGCCGCGCTGCGCGAGGCGCTCGCGCGCCAGGCCAGGGGCGCCAACGGGCAGGCGCAGAAGGGCCTGCTGACGCAGGCCGGCGAGAGCCTGGACAACTACTTCGGCGCGATCAACGAGACCGCCGAGATGAAGGCGGCGGGCCGCAACGAGATCGCGCAGGCCTTCCTGTTCGCCAACGTGGCGCGCTATCGCGACGAGATGGAGAAGATCGTCGACACGCTGCGCGTGGAGAAGAACCGCGAGAAGGACGAGGCCATCAGCGGCCTGAACGGCAAGCTGGCGACCACCGCCACCGCCATCGGCGTGGTCAGCGGCGTGGCCATCGTCCTGCTGACGGCGATCGGCGCGCTGCTGTACCGGCAGATCACGCGCCCGCTCACGCGCATGCAGGCGATGATGAGCGAGATCGCCACCAGCCAGGACTTCACGCGGCGCGTGCCGGTGGGCCGCATGGACGAGATCGGCCATTCCATCGTGGCGTTCAACCAGATGATCGAGAAGATCCAGGAGAACGCCGCGCTGCTGCGCCAGAAGACCGCCGACATCCAGGCCATCCTGCAGAACATGCAGCAGGGCATCCTGACGGTGGTGGAGGGCGGCACGGTGCATCCCGAGTATTCGGTGTACCTGGAGCAGATCTTCGAGACGCCGGACATCGCCGGGCGCGACTTCATGCAGCTGGTGTTCGCCGGCACCGACCTGGGCGCGGACGCGCTGTCGCAGATCGACGCGGCGGTGGGCGCCTGCCTGGGGCAGGACGCCATCAACTTCGTGTTCAACCAGCACCTGCTGGCGGGCGAGGTGGCGCGGCGCATGCCGGACGGCCGCGTGAAGATGCTGGACCTGAGCTGGTCGGCCATCACCGACGACGCCGACACGGTGACGCGGCTGATGCTGTGCGTGCGCGACGTGACGCAGTTGCGCCAGCTCGCGGCCGAGGCCAGCGAGCAGCGCCGCAGCCTGGAGATCATCGGTGAGATCCTCGCGGTGAGCCAGGAGAAGTTCCACCAGTTCATCGAGAGCTCGACCACCTTCATCCACGAGAACGAGCGCATCATCCGCCAGTACTCGGAGGCGGACAGCGCCGCCATCGCCGCGCTGTTCCGCAACATGCACACCATCAAGGGCAACGCGCGCACCTACAACCTGCAGCACCTGACCGACGTGGTGCACGAGACCGAGCAGCGCTACGAATCGCTGCGCCAGTCCGACGAGGACAGCGCCTGGGACCAGGACAGCCTGATGCAGGAACTGGCGCGCGTGCGCGAGACGGTGGAGCGCTACGCCAGCATCAACGCGGTGAGCCTGGGCCGGCGCGGCCCGGGCCAGGGCGCCGGCCAGGGCGCGGCGCCGCTGCTGGCGGCCAGCAAGGAGCGCATCCGCGAAAGCCTGCGCCTGCTCGAGGCCGCGAATCCGGACAACCTGCACGACCTGGTGTCGATGCGCGCCGCGGTGCTGCGCACGCTGCGCCTGCTCGAGACCCAGAGCTTCGGCGAGGCGCTGGCCGGCGTGCTCGATTCGCTGCCGTCGCTGGCGGCCGAGCTGGGCAAGGAGGCGCCGGTGGTGCGCATCCAGGACAACGGCTACCGCGTGCACGAGGAGGCCGGCGCGCTGCTGGAGAACGTCTTCACGCACCTGCTGCGCAATGCCATCGACCACGGCATCGAGGCGGCCGAGGCGCGCCGCGCGCACGGCAAGCCGGGCGCGGGCCACATCGACATCGAGGTCGGCGTGGACCAGGACGTGCTGCAGATCACGCTGAGCGACGACGGCCGCGGCCTCGCGCTCGACCGCATCCGCCGCATCGCCGCCGAGCGCGGCTGGATCGGCGCCGGCGACGAGCTGGCCGACACGGCGCTCGCGCAGTTCATCTTCCGCCCGGGCTTTTCCACCGCGGCGGCCGTCACCGCGGTATCGGGCCGCGGGGTCGGCATGGATGCCGTGCACGACTTCCTGGCGCGCGCGCAGGGCAGCATCGAGCTGCGCTTCACCGACGACCGCGAGGGCGCCGCGTTCCGCCAGTTCCAGACCATCGTCTGCCTGCCGGACCGGCTCGCCGTGGACAGCGTCGCCATGCTGGCGGACGCCGCCGCCGGGCAGGCCGAGGCCTCGGCCGCCAACGCCATCTGACGCTGCTCAACGAGAGGAATTGCTTGTGATCGGACTGTATCTGTTGGCCGCCCTCGCGGGCGGCGTGGCAACCGCGGTGCCGGCGCTGCTGGCGCACCGCTTGTGCAAGGCGCGCGCGCTGGCGCGGCTGCGCGCCGACACCGAGGCGCGGCTCGACGCGCTGACCCGGGACGGCGCCGGGCAGCGCGAGCACGCCGCGCGCGCCGCGCAGGAAACCCAGGCGCTGCAGGCGCAGCTGCAGCAGCTGCGCGAGGAAGCGGCCCGCCGGGCCGAGGCCGCCGACGGCCAGCGCGCGGCGCTCAAGGCCGCGCAGGACGAGCGCGACCAGTGGGCCGGCCAGGCCCGCCGCATCGCCGACGAGGCCGGGCGCCTGCGCGGGCTGGCCGCCACCTTCGAGCGCTGGCACGAGCAGATGATCTCGCTGATGGCGCGCAACCAGGCCATGCACGAGCAGAACCAGGAACTGTCGTCGATCGTCAGGCACGTGGTGATCGTCTCGCTCAACGCCTCGATCGAGGCGGCGCGCGCGGGGCAGGTGGGACGCGGCTTCGCCGTGGTGGCCGGCGAGGTCCGGGAGCTGGCCGCGCGCTCGGAGGCGCTGTCCAAGAGCTACAGCGACAGCCTGCACCAGAACGACCTCACCACCACCGCCACGTTCCAGGACATCCAGGCCGGCGGCAAGATGATCACGGCGTCGCTGAGCAGCGTCGAGGCGCTGGCCAGCCAGTTCCATGCGCGGCTGCACTGAGCATGGACGGACGGGATCGGGCAATCGTCATCGGGCAATCGGCATCGGACAGCGGGCATCGACGTGATCAGTTCCAGCGCACAGCATAGTTTCGAACGCATTTTCCACCGCGCGGCGCAGTCGCGGCTGCCCGCGCAGGCCGGCGACGCCTGCGTCGTCACGCCCGCGCCGAACGGCCTGGCCGGCGAGCGCGCGCATGGCCGGGCCGACGCGGAGGTGGTCGTGCTGACCATCTCGTCGGTGGTGTTCCGGCTGATGCTGGTCCTGCATTTCGAGGACGACGAGGCGACCCGCGCGTATTTCATGCCCGACGGCGCGCAGGGCGCGCTGCGCGAGGCCTTCGTGGAGACCGGCAACCTCTGCTGCGGGGCCATCAACCAGGACCTGCTGCGCCATTTCCCGGACTTGGGCATGTCGACGCCGTACGTGCTGAGCGCGCACTGCGTGCCGCACCTCGACGGCCTGAAGCCGGACTATCGCGCCGCGTACAACGTCTCGATCAACGGTACCGTGCAGCTTGGCGCGACGGTGTGCGTGTTTACGAGCGCGCCGCTCGACTTCGTGGCGGACGAAGACGCCGTCGAGGAAAGCGGCGGGGAACTAGAACTGTTCTGACCAAACAAGACAGGGGAAAAAAGTGGCAAAGATTCTCGTGGTGGATGACTCCGGCACCGTGCGCGACGAAGTGGCGGGCTTCCTGAGAAAGAACGGGCTGGAGGTCGACACCGCCGTGGACGGCAAGGACGGCCTGGCCAAGATGAAGGCGGGCTCCGGCATCCGGCTGGTGATCAGCGACGTCAACATGCCCAATATGGACGGCCTGACGATGGTGGAGAAGATCCGCGGCGAGCTCGGCAACAAGACCGTGAACATCGTCATGCTGACCACCGAAAGCAGCCCGGCCATGAAGGACCGCGGCAAGGCCGCCGGCGTCAAGGGCTGGATCGTCAAGCCGTTCAAGGGCGACGCGGTGCTGGACGCGTTCCGGAAACTGGCGGGCTAGGCACCCGGCCTGGGGCCGCCGGCGCGCGGCGACGCGCCCGGCGGCCTGCCGCGCTCAAGCGCTTACTTCACTCCCAGCCGCCACAGCGAAGTCACTTCCGCCGCGCGCGCCGCGTGCAGCGGATCGGCCGGGTCGGCGGCCTTCGGGTGGTGCGGCTTGACTTCCAGGCGCCCCAGCACCTTGAGGCCGGCGGCGTCGATCCAGCCCAGCAGCGCCTCGCGCGTGCGCAGGCCGAGGTGCTCGGCGAGGTCCGACAGCAGCAGCCAGCCTTCGCCGCCGGGTTCGAGGTGATCGGCCAGCCCCGCCAGGAAACCCTTGAGCATCTGGCTGTCCGGGTCGTACACGGCGTGCTCGATCGGGGAATTGGCGCGCGCCGGCACCCACGGCGGGTTGCAGACCACCAGCGCGGCGCGGCCTTGCGGGAACAGGTCGGCCTCGATGACCTCGACCGGGCCGTCCGCGCGCAGGCGCTTGATGTTGTCGCGCGCGCAGGCCAGCGCGCGCGGGTCCTGGTCGGTGGCGATCACGCGCTTGACGCCGCGCTGGGCCAGCAGGGCCGCCAGCACGCCGGTGCCGGTGCCGATGTCGAAGGCCAGCTCGGCGGCCCCGGCGGGCAGCTGGGCCTTGGCCACGAGGTCGATGTATTCGCCGCGCACCGGCGAGAACACGCCGTAATAAGGATGGATGCGCTCGCCCAGCGCGGGGATCTCCACGCCCTTCTTGCGCCATTCGTGCGCGCCGATCAGGCCGAGCAGCTCGCGCATGGTGGCCACGTAGGGCGCGTCGGCCTCGCCGTGGGCTTCCAGGCAGGCTTCGCGCACGTCGGGCGCGCGGCGCAGCGGCACGCTGTGGTCGGCCTCGAACGGCAGCAGCAGCATGCCGAGCGTGCGGGCGCGCTGGGACTGGGCCTGGCGGTGCAGGTGGAACGCCTCGGTGGCGGTGGGCTTGGCCTGGCCCTTGTTGCGGTGCGCCTTCTTGGGCTTGTCGGCGCGCCGGGCCAGCGCCTGCAGCAGCTGGCGGGCGTTCTGGAAGTCGCCGCGCCAGAGCAGGCCGGTGCCTTCGCAGGCGAGCCGGTAGGCGGTGTCGGCGCTGGTGGTGTCGTCGGCGACGACCACGCGCCTGGGCGGCGGCATATTGGATTCGGAGCGCCAGTTGGCGCTGCGTTCTTCGCCGTCTTCGGTCCAGTGGATGGTGCTTTGTACTTGATTCGTCATATCGGGTTCAGGCCAGGTTCGGTAAGCCGGCCCCGCGCGGGGAGCAGGAGCGGAGGCGGGGATCGGCAGGGCGCGCCAGGCCGGGGCGCGCCGCCGGCACCGGGCGGGCCGGTGCCGTTGGGGAAATCAGAGTTCGTAGGCTTCGTGGTCGCCGGACATGGCCTGCTCCACCAGCTTGCGGTTCAGCGTGGGCGAGAACAGCTCGATGAAGGTATACACGAAGCTGCGCAGGTAGGCGCCCTGCTTGACCGCCAGGTGCGTCACGTTGGTGCCGAACAGGTGGCCGGCGGGAATGCCGCGCAGGTTGCGGTCGCGTTCGGCGTCGTAGGCCAGCCCGGCCACGATGCCGATGCCCAGGCCGATCTCGACGTAGGTCTTGATGACGTCCGCGTCGATGGCCTCGAGGATGATGTCCGGCTCCAGGTGGCGCAGCTCGAAGGCCTTGTTGATCTTGGGCCGGCCGGCGAAGTTGAGGTCATAGGTGATGATGGGGTAGGCCATCAGGTCTTCCAGCGCCAGGTGCTTCTTTTCCAGTAGCGGGTGGTCGGGTGGCGTGACCACCACATGCTGCCATTGGTAGCCGGGCAGCGAGACCAGGTTCTTGTCCGCCGAGATGCCCTCGGTGGCGATGGCGAGGTCGGCCTGGTCGTGCAGCACCATGTCGGCGATCTGGCTCGGGTTGCCCTGCTGTATCGAAAGGCGCACCTTGGGGTAGCGCTTGGTGAACTCGGCGATCACGCGCGGCAGCGCGTAGCGCGCCTGCGTGTGGGTGGTGGCGATGGTGAAGTTGCCCTGGTCCTGCGCGGCGTAGTCCTTGCCCACGCGCTTGAGGCTCTCCACTTCCTGCAGGATCTTCTCCACCGACACCAGGATGCGCCGGCCCGGCTCGGTCAGGCTGCGGATGCGCTTGCCGTGGCGCGTGAAGATGTCCACGCCGAGCTCTTCCTCGAGCTCGATGATGGCCTTGGATACGCCCGGCTGTGATGTGTAGAGCGCTTTTGCGGCTTCGGTCAGGTTGTAGTTCTGACGTACTGCCTCACGCACAAAGCGGAACTGGTGCAGATTCATATAACTGGCGTCGTATAAACAAACAACTTCTTATTAGTTTGAGATATGAGGCCAGTTTATTACGATTCTCGGACTTTGTTAACGAATGGTCGGATTCTCCGCGCGCGCCTGGCTTCCCGGCGGCCCGCGGCGCTCACCGGCCCGGCGCGCGCCCCATGTCCCTTGCCTATACCGTTTCCGGTCTGCTAGTAGGCGTCCTCGTCGGTCTGACCGGGGTGGGAGGGGGCTCGCTCATGACGCCGCTGCTCACGCTGATGTTCGGCTTCTCGCCGGCCACCGCGGTGGGCACCGACCTCGCTTTCGCCTCCATCACCAAGGGTTTCGGCACGCTCGCGCACCGCGCGCACGGCCACGTGCAGTGGCAGGTGGTGCGCCGCCTGTGCATCGGCAGCCTGCCCGCGGCGGCGGCGGCCATCCTGGTGCTCAAGAGCGCCGGCGAGCTGAACGCGCAGTGGCTGTACGCGATCCGCATGGCCATCGGCGTGTCCGTGATCCTGACCGTGCTGTCGCTGCTGTTCCGCAGGCAGATGCTGGACTGGCTGGCCCGCAACCCGCGCTTCCACCTCCAGGGCCGCGCCCAGGCCGTGGCCACCGTGCTGGTCGGCGCCGTGATCGGCGTGCTGGTGACGGTGTCCTCGATCGGCGCCGGTGCCGTGGGCGCCACCCTGATCCTGCTGCTCTACCCGAAGATGAGGCCGGCCGAAGTGGCCGGCACCGACATTGCCTACGCCGTGCCGCTCACGGCGCTGGCCGGGCTGGGCCACGTGTGGCTCGGCACCGTGGACTGGAATCTGTTGCTGTCGCTGCTGGTGGGCTCGATCCCCGGCATCTGGCTGGGCGCGCAATTGTCGCGGGCGCTGCCCGAGCGGCTGGTGCGCGCCGCGCTGGCAACCACGCTGACGCTGGTCGCCATCAAGCTCGTCTCCTGAATTCAACGCCTTACCGCATACACCGAATACTGAACGGACCCACACCATGTATCAGTACGACCAATACGACCAGCGCATCGTCAACGAGCGCGTGGCCCAGTTCCGCGACCAGGTGCGCCGCCGCGTCTCCGGCGAGCTGAGCGAGGAAGAGTTCCTGCCGCTGCGGCTGCAGAACGGCCTGTACATGCAGCGCCATGCCTACATGCTGCGCGTGGCGATTCCGTACGGCCTGCTGTCTAGCAGGCAGATGCGCATGCTGGCCCACATCGCGCGCACCTACGACCGCGGCTACGGCCATTTCTCCACCCGCCAGAACATCCAGTACAACTGGATGGACCTGGAGCGCGTGCCCGACGTGCTGGCCGACCTCGCCAGCGTGGAAATGCACGGCATCCAGACCTCGGGCAACTGCGTGCGCAACATCACCACCGACCAGTTCGCCGGCGTCGCGCCGGACGAGTCGCTGGACCCGCGCGTGCTGGCCGAACTGCTGCGCCAGTGGAGCACGTTCCAGCCGGAATTCGCCTTCCTGCCGCGCAAGTTCAAGATCGCCATCACCGCCGCGGCCGACGACCGCGCGGTGGTGCAGATGCACGACATCGGCATCCACGCCTACCGGAACGCCGACGGCGAGACGCGCCTGCGCATCCTGGCCGGCGGCGGCCTGGGCCGCACCCCGATCCTCGGTTCGGTGATCAAGGAAGACCTGCCCTGGCAGCACCTGCTGTCGTATGTGGAATCGGCCATCCGCGTGTACAACCGCTATGGCCGCCGCGACAACAAGTACAAGGCGCGCATCAAGATCCTGGTCAAGGCCATCGGCGTGGAGAAGTTCGCGCAGGAAGTCGAGGAAGAATGGCAGTTCAGCAAGGACGGCCCGG
Organism: Cupriavidus sp. WS; assembly: GCF_000395345.1. Classification (NCBI taxonomy): domain Bacteria; kingdom Pseudomonadati; phylum Pseudomonadota; class Betaproteobacteria; order Burkholderiales; family Burkholderiaceae; genus Cupriavidus; species Cupriavidus sp. WS. The sequence goes on from NZ_AQPL01000477.1 coordinate 12,088, forward strand.
CCACCATCACGCAGGCCGAGTTCGACCGCGTGGCGCAGTACTTCGCGCCGCCCGCCTACGACAAGCTGGCCGACACCGACGCTTCCTATGAAAAGCACCTGCTGGACGACAAGGCCTTCGCCCGCTGGGTGAGCCGCAGCGTGCATCCGCACAAGGTGCCGGGCTACGCGGCGGTGACGCTGTCGACCAAGCCGGGCGTGGTCTCGCCCCCGGGCGACGCCACCGACGCGCAGATCGAGCTGGTGGCCGACCTCGCCGACCGCTACGGCTACGGCGAGCTGCGCGTGGCGCACGAGCAGAACCTGGTGCTGCCGGACGTGAAGAAGCGCGACCTGCACGCGCTGTGGCAGGAAGCCAGGAAGGCCGGCCTGGCCACCGCCAACGTGGGCCTGCTGACCGACATCATCGCCTGCCCGGGCGGCGACTTCTGCTCGCTGGCCAACGCCAAGTCGATCCCCATCGCGCTGGCCATCCAGCAGCGCTTCGACGACCTCGACTACGTGCACGACCTCGGCGAGATCTCGCTGAACATCTCGGGCTGCATCAACGCCTGCGGCCACCACCACGTCGGCAACATCGGCGTGCTGGGCGTCGACAAGGACGGCGAGGAGTGGTACCAGGTCACGCTCGGCGGCGCGCAGGGCAACGCCAGCGCCATCG
>NZ_AQPL01000478.1:0-4839 GCF_000395345.1 Cupriavidus sp. WS
GCTCGGCGGCGCGCAGGGCAACGCCAGCGCCATCGGCAAGGTGATCGGCCCGTCGTTCAAGGCCGAGGAAATGCCCGACGTGGTGTCGCGCATCATCGACACCTTCGTGGCCAGCCGCCACGAGGACGAACGCTTCATCGACGTGCTGGGCCGCGTCGGCATCGCGCCGTTCAAGGAACGCGTCTATGCGGACAAGCAGCGCGAACGCGCCGAAGCCTGAGCACCGGAGAAACACGACATGGCAAAGATCATTCAACTGCAACGCGGCGCGCAAGGCACCAACCCCGTGCCGGTCATCCTCGACGATGCCTGGACCGTGCTGCGCGGCGCCGAAGGCCAGCCGCTGACCGACGAGCAGATCGCCGCCGCGGCGCAGGGCAAGGACCACGTGCTGTTCCCGCTCGCCGCGTGGCTCGCGCACAAGGACGGCGTGCTGGCCGGCCGCGCGGCCGACATCACCGGCGTGTGGCTGGCGCCCGAGGACGAGCCCGCCGACGCGCAGGCCGCGTTCGCCAGCGTGTCCGTGGTGGCGGTGGACTTCCCGGTGTTCCGCGACGGCCGCGGCTTCTCCACCGCCTACCTGCTGCGCACGCGCTACCACTGGGCCGGGCAGCTGCGCGCCATCGGCGACGTGCTGCGCGACCAGCTCAATTTCATGAAGCGCTGCGGCTTCGACACCTTCGCCGTGCGCGCCGACAAGAACATCGAGGACGCCATCAAGGGTTTCACGGAATTCACCGTGGCCTATCAGGCGTCGGTGGACGAGCCGCTGCCGCTGTTCCGCCGCAACCGCGCCGAAGCGCTGGGCAGGGAAACGGCATGAACGGGATCTCCATCGTGGAGGTGCCGGTGAGCGTGCTGTCGCCGCGCGCCGATGCGCCCGAGGCCGAGGCTTCGCTGTCGTCGCTGCGCCCGCCCGTGCTGTGGACGGCGCCCGAATACACCGGCAGCATCGCCGACCTCGAAGCCAAGGAGCGCGAGCTGGGCCAGCGCCTGGCCGGCATCGCCGGGCGCTTCTTCCGCGCGCGCTTCGCCTCCAGCCTGGCCGCCGAGGACATGGTCGTGACCGACGCCATCCTGCGCGGCGGCGAAGCCGTGCGCGCCGGCATCCGCGTGTTCACGCTGCAGACCGGCCGCCTGCACGCCGAGACGCTGGCCGTGCTGGACGCGGTCAAGGCGCACTACGGCTACGACATCGAGCAGTTCACGCCGGACGCCGAGGCCATCGAGAACTACCTGAAGAAGAACGGCCTGAACGCCATCTACGACAGCGTGGACCTGCGCAAGAGCTGCTGCGGCATCCGCAAGGTGGAGCCGCTGAACCGCGCGCTGTCGCACGCCGACGCCTGGCTCACCGGCCAGCGCCGCGAGCAGGCGGTCACGCGCGCCGAGCTGCCGCTCGAGGAAATCGACGAGGCGCGCGGCATCCCCAAGTTCAACCCGCTGGCCGACTGGACCGAGGCCGAGGTGTGGGCCTACCTGAAGCGCCACGGCGTGCCGGTCAACGCGCTGCATGCCAAGGGCTATCCCAGCATCGGCTGCGAGCCGTGTACGCGCGCGGTGCGCGCCGGCGAGGATGTGCGCGCCGGGCGGTGGTGGTGGGAAAGCCGCGACTCGAAAGAGTGCGGGCTACACGAACAGAACATCAAGCATTGAGGCCGAGAACGACATGGGCATCATGAACGAACTGAAGGGCGCGCCGGACGTGGCGCACCTGCTGCAGGTACAGAACGACCATCTCGACAAGCTCGAGGCGGAATCCATCTACATCATCCGCGAGGTGGTGGCGGAGTGCCGCAACCCGGCCCTGCTGTTCTCGGGCGGCAAGGATTCCATCGTCATGCTGCACCTGGCGCTCAAGGCCTTCCGCCTCGGCGAGCGCAAGACCGAGCTGCCGTTCCCGCTGGTGCACATCGACACCGGCCACAACTATCCGGAAGTGATCGCCTTCCGCGACCAGCGCGTGGCCGAGCTCGGCGCGCGCCTGGTGGTGGGCCACGTGGAAGACTCGATCAAGCGCGGCACCGTGCGCCTGCGCAAGGAAACCGACTCGCGCAACGCGGCCCAGGCCGTGACGCTGCTGGAAACCATCGAGGCGCACAAGTACGACGCGCTGATGGGCGGCGCCCGCCGCGACGAGGAAAAGGCGCGCGCCAAGGAACGCATCTTCTCGTTCCGCGACGAGTTCGGCCAGTGGGACCCCAAGGCCCAGCGCCCCGAGTTGTGGAGCCTGTACAACGCCCGCATGGCGCCCGGCGAGCAGATGCGTGTGTTCCCGATCTCCAACTGGACCGAGCTGGACGTGTGGCAGTACATCGCCCGCGAGGAGCTGGCGCTGCCGCCGATCTACTACGCGCACGAGCGCGAAGTGGTGCGCAAGAACGGCTTGCTGGTGCCGGTCACGCCGATCACGCCCAAGCAGGACGGCGACGTGAGCGAAGTGCTGTCGGTGCGTTTCCGCACCGTGGGCGACATCAGCTGCACCTGCCCGGTGGCCAGCGTGGCGGCCTCGCCGATCGAGATCATCGCCGAGACGGCCGTGACCGAGATCACCGAGCGCGGCGCCACGCGCATGGACGACCAGACCAGCGAAGCGTCGATGGAACGCCGCAAGAAAGAAGGCTACTTCTGACACCGGACGCATACGCGGGCACATCGCGCCGTTGCGCGGGTGCCCGTGCACCGATGCACACGTCGCCCCCGCGCGCCTGACGCCGCCTCCCGCATCTGCGCCGGAGCGAGCGCCCCGGGGGAAACAAAGGATCTGAACATGAGCACCCAAGCATCACACCAAGGCCTGCTGCGCTTCATCACCGCCGGCTCGGTCGACGACGGCAAGAGCACGCTGATCGGCCGCCTGCTGTACGACAGCAAGGCCGTATTGTCGGACCAGCTGACCGCGCTGACCAATGCCAAGAACAAGCGCACCGCCGGCGAGCAGATCGATTTCTCGCTGCTGACCGACGGCCTCGAGGCCGAGCGCGAGCAGGGCATCACCATCGACGTGGCCTACCGCTACTTCTCCACCGCGCGCCGCAAGTTCATCATCGCGGACACGCCGGGGCACGAGCAGTACACCCGCAACATGGTGACGGGCGCGTCCACCGCGCATGCCGCCATCGTGCTGGTCGACGCCACCCGCGTGAGCGTGAACGACGGCCGCGCCGAGCTGCTGGCCCAGACCAAGCGCCATTCGGCCATCCTCAAGCTGCTGGAGATCCAGCACGTGATCGTGGCCATCAACAAGATGGACCTGATCGAGTACAGCGAGGAGCGCTTCGACCAGATCCGCAACGCCTACACCGAGCTGGCCGGCCAGCTCGGCCTCAAGGACGTGCGCTACGTGCCGGTCTCGGCGCTGCGCGGCGACAACATCGTGCATGCCAGCCAGGCCATGCCGTGGTACGCCGGCGAGCCGCTGCTGCCGCTGCTCGAAGCGCTGCCGGTGGAAGAGCCCGCGCCCGAGGGCGACGCCGCGCTGCGTTTCCCGGTGCAGCTGGTGATCCGCCAGGACGGCGCCCAGGCCGACGATTTCCGCGGCTACGCCGGCCGCGTCGAGGCCGGTACCGTGCGCGTGGGCCAGAAGCTGCGCGTGCTGCCTGCCAACCGCGACGCGGTGGTGGCCGAGGTGCTCACGCCCAACGGCGTGGCGGAAGCGGCCAGCGTGGGCGAGACCGTCACGGTGCGCCTGTCCGAGGACGTGGATGTATCACGCGGTGACATGTTCGTCGCCGCCGGCGCGGACAGCGTCTCGGCCAAGAAGCTGACCGCCGACCTGTGCTGGTTCGACGACGAATCGCTCAACCCGGCGCGCAAGTACGTGCTCAAGCACACCACGGCCACCGTGTTCGCGCGCGTGGCGTCGGTGGACCGCGTGCTGGACGTGCACACGCTGTCGCACGAGACCGGCCGCCGCGACATCCGCCTCAACGACATCGGCTCGGTGCAGCTCTCGCTGCAGAAGCCCATCGTGTGCGATGCCTACGGCGACAACCCGGCCACCGGCGCGTTCGTGCTGATCGACGAAGCCACCAACCATACGGTGGCGGCGGGCATGATCCGTGCATTCGCCTGAGCGGGTATCGGACAAGCAGGCGAAGGTCAAGGAGCAAGTCATGGGCAAGGTCTATCTGATCGGCGCGGGTCCCGGCGCCGCGGACCTCATTACGGTGCGCGGTGCACGGCTTTTGGGCGAAGCCCAGGTGGTGCTGCACGACGCGCTGGTGTCGCCCGAGATGTTGGCGTGGTGCCCGCAGGCGCAACTGGTGGAAGTCGGCAAGCGCTGCGGCCAGCGCTCCACCGCGCAGTTGTTCATCAACCGCCAGATCGTCGACATGGCCAGCAAGCATGAGCGCGTGGTCCGCCTCAAGGGCGGCGACCCGATGCTGTTCGGCCGCGCCGACGAGGAACTGCAGGCGCTGGAGGCAGCCGGCATCGAGTACGAGATCGTGCCCGGCATCACCGCCGCGCTGGCGGCCGCGTCCGCCATCCGCAAGCCGCTGACCAAGCGCGGCGTGGCGCGCAGCGTCGCCTTCGCCACGCAGAGCAAGGCCGCCGACACCATCGACGTGGAAGCCGACGTGAAGGCCGATACGCTGGTGTACTACATGGGGCGCGACCAGGCGGCGGCCATCGCCGCGCAGCTCATTGCCCACGGCAAGCCGGCCTCCACCCCCGCGTGGGTGGTCGAGGCGGCCACCTCGCCGCGCCAGCGCAGCCGGGAGTTCACGCTGCGGCAGATGGCGGCGGGCGAGGCGGCAGCGTGGATTGATCCGGCGCAGCCTAGTTTGTTGATGATCGGGGAGGCGTTGGGGAGGAGGGGGACAGAGGGGTTGCGGG
>NZ_AQPL01000479.1:0-15106 GCF_000395345.1 Cupriavidus sp. WS
ACGACCAGCGGCACCTCGATCCAGTCGCTGGCCGGCACCGGCAACGTCACGCTCGGCAGCAAGAGCCTGACGCTGACCAATGCCGGCGACACCTTCTCGGGCGTGATCGGTGGCAGCGGTGGGGTCAACATCAACGGCGGTACCGAAACGCTCTCGGGCACCAACACCTATACCGGCACAACCGCCATCAACAGCGGCGCCACGCTCGCCCTCTCGGGCAGCGGCAGCATCGCCAGCTCCAGCAAAGTCACCGACAACGGCACCCTCGACATCTCCGGCACCATTGGCGGGGCCTCGATCCAGTCACTGGCCGGCTCCGGCAATGTTGCGCTCGGCGGCAAGAACCTCACGCTGACCAATGCTGGCGACACGTTCTCCGGCGTGATCGCTGGCAACGGCGGTCTCGATGTCACCAGCGGCGCGCAAACGCTCTCAGGCGTCAATACCTACACGGGCATCACCAACATCGGCAGCGGCGCCACGCTGGCGCTGTCGGGCAGTGGCGGCATCGCGGCATCGGCCGGCGTGGTCGACAACGGCACCTTCGACATCGCCAGCAGCGGCGGCGGCGCGGCGATCCGGTCGCTGACGGGCAACGGCGCGGTGGCGCTCGGCGGCAATGCGCTGGTGCTGACGCACGCGGCCGGCACGTTCGCCGGCACCATCGGCGGCACCGGCGTGCTGGCTGTGACGGGCGGCACGCAGACGCTCTCGGGCAACAACACCTACTCGGGCGGCACCTCGGTCAGCGGCGGCGCCACGGTGAAGGTAGCGGCCGACGCCAACCTCGGCACCGGCACGCTGGCGCTGAACGGCGGCACGCTGCAGAGCACGGGCACGTTCGCCAGCGGCCGCGGCATCGCGCTGGGCAGCGGCGGTGGCACTTTCGACACCGACAGCGGCACCACGCTGACGCTGAACGGCAGCATCGCCGGCAGCGGCATGCTTACCAAGGCGGGCAGCGGCACGCTGGTGCTGGCCGGCGACAATGCTGGCGCCCCGGCGCACGTGCCGAACACTGGCTGGACCGGCGGCATGACCATCAACGCCGGCCTGGTCGAGGTGACCAGCCCGTGGGGCCTGGGCTGGGGCAACGTCATCCTCAACGGCGGCACCATCAACACCACCGTCAACATCCTGACCGGCCAGACCATCGCGCTGGGCGGCGGAACCACGGTCAACACCGACGCAGGCACGACCACCACCTTGTCGGGCAGCATCGGCACCGCCTCGGCCGGCGGCTGCTTCATCAAGAACGGCCAGGGCACGCTGAACCTGACCGGCTCGGCCACGCTGTCGAACGGCACCTGCGTGCAGCAGGGCACACTGCTCGCCAACGGCCTGCTCAACGGCGACGTGGGCGTCAACTCCGGCGCCGTGCTCGGCGGTTCGGGCACCATCAACGGCACGGTCAACGTGCAGGGCACGCTGTCGCCCGGCAACTCGCCCGGCTTCCTGACCATCACGTCGAACGTCAACATGCTCGCGGGCAGCAGCTACCAGGAGGATATCTCGGGCACGCTGCAGGCCGGCGCGGCCACGCCGGTCGGTGCGCCAGGCTACTACTCGTACCTGCACGTGGCCAATGGCGGGCAGTTCGCCATCGGCGCCAACACCACTCTCTCGCCGCGGCTAAGCAACCTGTTCACGCCGAGCGAGACCGGCTACGGCAGCCCGGCGTTCACGCCGGCGCTGGGCGACACGTTCCGCATCGTCACCGCCGACGGCGGCATCACCGGGCGCTTCGCCAGCCTGGCCCAGCCCGACGGGCTGGCCAGCGGCACGCGCTTCGCGGTGTTCTACAACGTGTTCGGCAGCAACAGCATCGACCTGAAGGTGCTGCCGACCTCATACAGTCAGTGGCTGGCGGGCGGCACGCAGAACGCGCGCGCGGCCGCCGGCGTGGTGGACCGCATCCTGGCCAGCGACCAGGCCGGGACCGCCACCACCGCGCAGGACCAACTGCTGTACGTGACCGCCAGCCAGACCGCGGCGCGCTTGCCGGGCTTCGTGCAGGCACTGGCCGGCGAGGTGCACGGCGCCATGGCGGCAGCCGCGCCGCAGGCCGGCCAGCGCCTGAACAACACGGTGGTGCGGCAACTGGCGGACGCCGGCGCGCAGACCGTGCCCGGCCCCACCGGCGAGCCGCAACGCCGGCAGGCGCTGTGGGTCGACATCGGCGTCGACCACGGCCGCTGGGACGGTGACCGCAGCGCCTCGCAGTTCACCACCAACCGCTCGCAGTTCGTGCTGGGCGCGGACATGCTGCGTGGCGAGTCGATGCAGTTCGGCATGGGCTTCTCGTACAGCAACACGAACGTCGGCGCCAGCGCGGGCTCGGGCTCCATCGAGGAGTACATGGGCTTTGCCTACGGCCAGGCCAGCGTGGGGCCAGTGCAGTTCGACGGCATGGCCGGCTACGGCACCAATACCTGGGACACCCAGCGCAGCGACCCGACCGGGCTGTCCGCGGGTGCGCTCAAGACCGATGCGAGCGGACACAGCACACAGGTTGGTCTGGGCCTGCGCACACCGCTGGCGCTGGGCGGCGCCGTGGTCGAGCCGTTCGCCCGCGTGCTGTGGCAGAAGAGCACGCGCGGCGGCACCGACGAAGGCAACGGCACGCCGGCGGCGCTGAGCCTGAGCCAGTACTCCGCCACCGGCAACCGCGTCACGCTGGGCCTGAGCACGCGCTCAAACAACCGCAACCCGCTGGCCGACACGCTGACCTACCAGGTCAGCGCCGGCCTCGGCCGCGACAACGGCAATCTGGTGCAGTCGAGCGTGCAGACCAGCCTAGCCGGCGTCGGCATGGGTATCGTGTCGCCGAGCGTAGGTCGGCTGTTCGGGCTGGCCAGCTTCACCGGCACGCTGCGGCTCGGCAAGCAGGCCTATGCCTACCTCGGCCTGAACGGCGAGGTGCGCAGGGGCAAGAACGACGTCGGCCTCAACGGCGGCGTGCGCATGAGCTTCTGATCACCCATGTGCCGGGCCCGGCCCGGCCATGCCGCCGCATGTCCGCGGTCCGGACGCCCGGCCGGACCGCGGCGCCCGCTCACGCCGCCGCGGCCTTGCCGCGCTCGCGCACCTGCCGGATGAACGCGCGCACCGCCGGCGCCTTCTCGTGGCGCCGGTGCGCCACCGCGATCTCGGTCGGCACCACGCCGCCGTGGATCTCGCGGTAGACCACGTCGGGAATCACGATGTGGTCGACCACCGAATGCGGCACCACCGCCACGCCCGACCCCAGCGACACCATCGTCACCACCGCCACGAGGCGACCCGGGCGCGTCACGATCTGCGGATGGAACTGGCCGCGCCGGCCGATCTCCAGCGTGCCCGATTCCTGCTCCGGCAGGATGAAGCGCTCGTCGCGCAACTGGGCCGGATGCACCACGTCGAGCCGGGCCAGCGGCGACTCCGCGTGCAGCGCGAGCACGAAGCGCTCCCGCGCGATCACGATGCCGTCGATGCCGACCGGATAGGTCACGGGCGGGCGCAGGAACGCCACGTCCAGCGTGCCCGCCTCGATCAGTTGCGGCAGCCGCGCGAGCGCGCCTTCGCGCAGGTTGACCTCGAGGTCCGGATAGTGCTTGCGATAGATCGACAGTTCCGCCTGGAGCACGCCGGAGTATGCCGTCGAGGCGATGTAGCCCACTTCGATGCGCCCGATCTCGCCGCGCCCGGCGCGGCGCACGGATTCCTCGGCCTGGGCGAACTGCTCCAGCGCGCGCCGCGCCTCGACCTGGAACACCTCGCCGGCCGAGGTCAGCGACACCGAGCGCGTGGTCCGGTGGAACAGCCGCACGCCGAGCATGCGCTCGGCTTCCTGGATCTGCTTGGTCAGTGCCGGCGGCGAGATGTGCAGCAACTCCGCCGCGCGCACGAAATGCAGGCAATCCGCCACGGCCATGAAGCAACGAAAATGGCGCAATTCCATGATTTACAAGGGATTTATCTATTAACCAGATGGAAATTATTTAACGACACAATGATAATAGCTGCCGTGTTCCGACAGTCTAGACTTGCAACGCTGAGGCACTCGGGCATGGCCCGGGCGCCTCGCATTTCAACGAGACCAAGCGAGAGACAGACCGTCATGACGACACGGAGAACCTTCCTCAAGACCGCGGCTGTAGCCACTACCGCACTTTCCCCGGTAGCTTACATCCGCAGCGCGAATGCCGCGCCGGAATTCAAGCTGCGCTTCGGCAGCTACCAGCCTCCTTCCCATCCGGTGAATATTCGCGCCAAGGAAATGGCCGAGAAGATCCGCACCGAATCGGGCGGGCGCGTCGACTTCCAGGTCTACCCGAACTCGCAGCTTGGCAGCGACACCGACATGCTGTCGCAGCTGCGCGCCGGCTCCATCGACTTTCTCGCGCTGTCGCCGCTGACGCTCGGCACGCTGCTGCCGGTGGTGCAGATCAGCGGCATCGGCTTTGCCTTCAAGGACTATGCGGCGGTGTGGGCGGCGATGGACGGCGAGCTCGGCGCCCACCTGCGCAACGAGATCGGCAAGACCTCGCTGTTCGCCTTCGAGCGGATCTGGGACAACGGCTACCGTCAGATCACCACCAGCAGCCGCCCGATCGCCACCCCGGACGACCTCAAGGGCCTGAAGATGCGCGTGCCGCCGGCGCCGATCTGGACCTCGATGTTCAAGGCGTTCAACGCCTCGCCCACCACCATCAGCATGCAGGACGTGTACACCTCGCTGCAGACCAAGGTGGTCGACGGCCAGGAAAATCCGCTGGTGCTCATCGAGGCGTCCAAGATCTACGAGGTGCAGAAGTTCTGCTCGCTGACCAACCACATGTGGGACGGCTTCTGGTTCCTCGGCAACAAGGCCAAGTTCGGCAAGCTGCCGGCCGACCTGCAGCAGGTCGTCACGCGCAACGTCAACGAAGCCGCGCTGAAGCAGCGCGCCGACACCAGGAAGACCAACGACGCGCTGGTCGACGACCTGCGCGGGCGCGGCCTCAAGTTCAACAGCGTGGAGCAGGAAGCCTTCCGCGCCAGGCTCCGCACCGCCGGCTTCTACGCCGAATGGCACCGCCGCTTCGGCGACGAGGCCTGGAGCCTGCTCGAGAAGTTCGGAGGAAAGATCTCGTGATCGAGCGGCCCCTGATCCCGGCCGCCGCGCTGCATCCTTCGGCCACGCCCCTGCTCGGCGCGCACCGGCTGCTGATGCGCTGCGTGGGCGCGCTGGCCGCGTGCCTGGTGTTGGCGGATACCGGCATCCTGCTGGCCGGCGTGGTGTCGCGCTACGTGTTCGACAACCCCCTGGACTGGACCGACGAGCTGGCCTCCACGCTGTTCATCTGGCTCACCATGCTGGGCGCGGTGCTGGCGCTCGACAAGGGCGAGCACATGCGCCTGACGGCGCTGGTGAACCGCCTGTCGCCGCGCTGGCAGGCGTGGCTGCAGACCATGTCGGCGCTGGTGGTGTGCGCCTTCGTGATGCTCATCATCGTGCCCGCCATCGGCCACGCGCACGACGAAATGGAGATCACCACGCCCGCGCTGGGCATGCCGGCCGGCTACCGCGCCGCCGCGCTGCCCGCCGGCGCGGTGCTGATGGCGCTGACCTCGCTCGCGGGCCTGTTCAAGCGCGCCTCGCTGCGCGACGCGCTGCAGGCGCTGGCCGTGCTCGCGGCCGTGGCCGGGCTGCTGTGGCTGGCCGGGCCGCTGCTGCTGTCGATCGGCAACTACAACCTGCTGATCTTCTTCGTGCTGCTGCTGGGCGCGGCCATCGCCGCCGGCCAGCCGATCGCCTTCGCGTTCGGCGTGGCCACGCTGGCCTACATCGGGCTGGTCACGGACTCGCCGTATTCGGTGGTGGTGAGCCGCATCGACGAAGGCATGTCGCACATGATCCTGCTGTCGGTGCCGCTGTTCGTGCTGCTCGGCGCGCTGCTGGAAATCAGCGGCATGGCCAGGTCGCTGATCGACTTCATGGCCGCGCTGATCGGCCACACGCGCGGCGGGCTGCAGTTCACGCTGCTCGGCGCCATGTTCCTGGTCTCGGGCATCTCGGGCTCCAAGGTGGCCGACATGGCCGCCATCGCGCCGGCGCTGTTCCCGGAGATGAAGAAGCGGGGCTGCAAGCCGGAAGACCTCGTGGCGTTGCTCTCGTCGACCGGCGCGATGACCGAGACCATCCCGCCCAGCATCGTGCTCATCACCATCGGCGCCGTGTGCAGCGTCTCCATCACCGCGCTGTTTACCGGCGGGCTGATGCCGGCCGTGGTCGCCACGCTGGCCATCGCCGTGGTGTGCTGGGCGCGCGCGCGCCGCGAGCCGGCGCCGGGACTGGCGCGCGCGCCGCTGCGCGTGGTGCTGCGCACGCTGCTGTTCGCCGTGCCCGCGCTGGCGCTGCCGGTGCTGATCCGCTACGCGGTGGTCATGGGCGCGGCCACCGCGACCGAGGTGGCCACCGTGGGCGTGGCCTACATCGTGCTGGTCGGCATGATCGGCTGCTTCCTCTACCGCAACATCGACCTGCGCCGGCTCTATCCGACGCTGGTCGAGACCGCCACGCTGTCCGGCGCGATCCTGCTCACCATCGGCATGGCCACGGCGATGTCGTGGGCGCTGACCCAGTCGGGCTTCTCCGCCGACGTGGTGGACCTGATGGTGCGCGCCTCCGGCGGCGCGCCGGGCTTCCTGCTCATCACCATCCTGGCCTTCGTCATCCTCGGCAGCGTGCTGGAGGGCATTCCGGCGATCGTGCTGTTCGCGCCGCTGCTGTTCCCGGTGGCCAAGACGCTCGGCATCAACGAGGTGCACTACTCGATGGTGGTGATCCTGGCGATGGGCATGGGCATGTTCTCGCCGCCGTTCGGCGTGGGCTTCTATGCCGCCTGCTCGATCGGGCGCGTCTCCGCGGATGCCGTGTTCGGGCGCGTGTGGGGCTACCTGGGCGCGCTGCTGCTGGCGCTGCTGGTGGTGGCTTTCGTGCCGTGGCTGTCGGTCGGCTTTCTCTGACCTCGCACCGGGGCCCCGCGCGGCGGCCCCGGGCTTCTCTCCTTCAGATCCACTCCCATGACTTCCAAAGCAGAACTGCGCCTGCGCTTCAAGGCGCTCTTCGAAACCGGCGCCACCGTTCCCGCGGTGGGCGCCTTCGATCCGCTCAGCGCGTTGCTGGTGCAAAAGGCGGGCTTTCCCGTGGTCTACGTCGGCAGCTACGGCGTGGCTTCCTCGCGCGGCATGCCGGACGTCGGCCTGCTCACGCTGGACGAGCTGGTGGCCGCGGTCCGCTCGGTGGCGGACGCGGTCGACCTGCCGGTCGTCGCCGATGCCGAGAACGGCTTCTACAACCCCGCCAACATCTGGCGCGCCGTGCGCCTGTACGAGCGCGCGGGCGCCAGCGCGATCCACATCGACGACCATGAAAGCGGCAAGCACTCCGACCTGCCGCGCCGCCTGCTGCCGCTCGACGAGATGCTCGCGCGGCTGTGCGCCGCGCGGGACGCGCGGGACGACCCGAACTTCACCATCATCGCGCGCACGGACGCGGCCTGGGCCACCGGCAACATCGAGGACGCCGTCGCGCGCATGATCGCGTTCGCCGGGGCCGGCGCGGAAGTGGTGTTCGCCACCGGCATCAACGCCACGCAGCTGGCGGCGGTGCGCGAGCGCATCCCGGCCCACGTGGTGCTGGTCAACACGCCGCCCGAGACGCTGGCCCAGGAGCGCGCGGCGCGCGTGCAGATGGTCATCTATCACAACTTCTGCCTGAACGCCGCGACCCACGGCGTGGCGCGCGCGCTGGCACAGTTCCATGCGGCGCTCGACGTCACGGCGGCGGCAGACCTGATGGACAAGGTGGACGACGTCGAGGCGCTGCTGGACTACCAGGGCTACAACCAGCGCGGCGCTCAATACGGCATGCGCTAGCCGCCGGCGCGGCACCTCGCCCTGGCCGTCCCGGCACGACGACACCGTGCCGGGACGGGGCGGCCGGCGCGCGCGGCCGGGCACCTGCGCGATGGTTTCCGGTGGCTTGCGGCACGCTTTCTGGCCGTTGCGGCACGTTTCTTGCTAGTTACCGGAAGCCTTTCCACCGCCCGCCTTTGCGCGCTTCTCCGTGTCGACCATCTCCTCCCGCCTGCCGCCGATCCACTGCCTGCTCGCATTCGAGGCCAGGGCGCGCCTCAAGAGCGGCGTGCTGGTGGCGCAGGAACTGGCCATCACGCCGAGCGCGGTCAGCCACCGCATCCGCCAACTGGAAGACTTCACGCGGCTGACGCTGTTTACCAAGGTCAACGGCGAGATCATCCTCACGCCCGACGGCCAGTCGTATCTCGAAACGGTGCGCAGCGCGCTGTATGCGCTGAGCTACTTTCCGTCCTCGCGCGGCAGGACGATCAAGCCGCGCGCCAAGCTGCGGCTGAGTTCGCCGCCGACCTTCGCCACCCAGATCCTGCTGCCGCGCCTGGGCCTGATCAAGGAGCAGTTCCCGCAACTGGAGATCGACATCCAGCTCTCGGTGCCGCTGATCGGCGCCAAGGCCGAGCCGGCCGACATCGAGATCCGCTTCGGCGACGGGCGCTACACCGGGCGCAAGGTGGTGCGCATCCTCGACGAGCAGGTCATGGCCGCGTGCAGCCCCGCCTATGCCGAGCGGCACGGGCCGTTCACGACGTTCCCGGACCTGCTGCGCGCGGACCTGCTGCGCTGCTCGATCGAGCCGTGGCGCCCCTGGTTCCAGGCCGCCGGCCTCGACTGGGAAGAACCGAACAGCATGTTCCAGTTCTCCGACGTGGGCCTGTTCGTCGACGCGGCGGCCCACGGCATGGGCATCGCGCTGGCCCGCCCCACCCTGATCCAGTCCCATCTGGCGAGCGGGCGCCTGATCACGCTCTACCCGGCCACCACCGCCACGCCCTACTACGCTTATTACGCCACCTGCCCGCCGGAGGCCTACGAGCGCCCCGAGGTGGAAGGCTTCATCGAGTGGCTGGAGAAGGAGCTGAACATCAGCACGCCCGGCGCCTACGGCGGCGCGCGCGCGGGCAAGCCCAGGCAGCGGCGCGATGCGCCGGCGGAGGAGTTCGCGCGGTAGTTCGCACGACAGTCCACACAACGAGGCCGGCACGGATTCCGTCACGCCAGGTACCTGCGCACCTGTTCTTCGTTCCACGCCATGCCGTGGCCGGGCCGGCGCGGCACGCGCACATGGCCGTGCACGACCTCGACCGGCTCCATCAGGATGGGCTCGGCCATGCGGAAATACTCGAGCAGGTGCGCGCCCGGCGTGACCGTCATCAGGTGCGCGCTGACCTCCTGGTAGAAATGATTGGAGACCGGTACGTTGCGCGCGCCGCACAGGCTGGTTGCCTCCAGCCAGCCGCTCACGCCGCCCACCTTGCCGAGGTCCGGCATCATCAGGTCGGAGGCGCCGGCGCGCAGGCTCTCGCCGATCTGCGCCGGGCCCCACAGGTTCTCGCCCAGCTGGATCGGCGTGTCGACGGCGGCGGCGATCTGCGCGTGTCCGTGCAGGTCGTCGTAGCGCGTGGGCTCCTCGATCCAGGCCAGGCCATAGCCGTCCAGCGCCTTGCAGCGCACCACCGCCTCGGCCACGGACAGGCTCTGGTTGTAGTCCACCAGCAGCGCCGCGCGGCCCTGCATCGCCGCCAGCGCGGCTTCGACGATCTCCAGGTCGGTGGCCAGCGACGCATGGCCGATCTTGATCTTGACGAAACCGAAGCCCTGCTCGAGCGCCGCTCCCACGTGCCGCACGATCTGCTCGCGGTCTTCCATGCCGTAGCTGGCATAGGCGCGCACGCGGTCGTTCGCCGACAGGTCCGCGCCGAGCAGCGCCGCCAGCGGCTGGCCGAGGAACTTCGCCCAGGCGTCCCACAGCGCCATGTCGATGGCCGACAGCACCATGTCGAGCAGGCCGACGCTGCCGAGCAGCCTGAACCGGGCGCGCAGGCCGGCCATGACCTGGCGCGGCGCCAGCGCGGCGCCGGCGAGCTGCGCCGTCACGTCCTCGCACAGCGCGGCCACGGCGCGCAGCGCGGTGGGCGTGTAGGTGAACAGGTAGGCGTGGCCGGTCACGCCGGCGCTGGTGTGCAGGTCGAGCAGGATCATCGGCGCGGCCGGCATCGTGCCGCTGGCCGTGCGCAGCGGCTGCGCGAACGGCACCACGAGCTGGCGCACGCGGCAGGCCCGGATCGTCGGCAGGTCCGCGCCGCGCGCCGCTGCGCGCTCGCCCATGATGGCTCCCCAGAAGGCGTCGGCCATGATCAGTTCCCGAGCGCGGCCTGGATGTACTTGCGCGAGACCACCTTGGCGTAGTCCGGCATGGCCTTGAGGTTGCCGAGCTCGACCTGCGTCGCCATCGCGTTCTCGAACGCCTTGGGCGAGATGTCGACCGAGGTCGAGTAGATCTTGCCCTCGATCATGCGGCGCACGGCGGCGTCGATGACCTTGGGATCGAGCGAGGGGAACTCGGTCCTGGCGATGGCGATGGTGCCGTCCACGTCCTTCTGCATGTAGACCACGGCCTGCTGCAGCGCCTTGACGAAGCGCGTCGCCGTGTCCGGGTCCACGCCGCGGCGGGTGCTGATGGCGGCCACCGTGTACTCGCTGGCCATGCTGGAGAAGCCGTACACCACCTTCATGCCCTTGGCCGCGACCTGGTCGAGCCCGGGCTGGTACAGCACGCCGAACCTGGCCTGCCCGGCCAGCAGCGGGCCCGGCTCGGAGCCGATCTGGACCTGCGAGATCTTGACGTCCTTGCCGGGCGTGAGGCCGTTCTGCCGCAGCAGCTTCATGAACAGCGAGGTGCTGGTGGTGGGCATCTGGCCCGCCACCACGGTCTGGCCCTTGAGGTCGGCAACCGAGTCGAACTTCGCGTCGGGCGCGGCGGCGATCCAGAACGACGGCCGGCTTACCACGCTGGCGATCACCTGCACGTCGGCGCCCTTCTCCGCGGCGATCGCGCTCCATTCGGGGCCGTGCAGCGAGAAGTCGGCCGCGCCGGCCAGCAGCGCGGACAGCGCCGCGTTGGCCGAGCCGGCGGTCTGCTTGGTCACGGTCAGGCCCTGCTTGTCGAAGAAGCCGCCGTCGATGGCCACGTAGACCGGCAGCAGCTGGATGGACTGGAACAGTTGCGACAGCACCACCGTCTTGTTCTCGGCGAGCGCGAGCTGGCTCGCGCCCAGCAGGCAGGCCGCGGCGGCGAGGCGGGGCAGGAAATGCTGGAAGCGCTGGAAGCACTGGATGCGCTTGAGGCTGGAAATCATGATGCGGCTCCGGATGGCGGATGACTGGGCGGGCGGCGGCGCGCGGCGCCGCCGCGTGCTGTTTCAGTTGACGGCTTCGGCCTCGGGCACGCCCTTCCAGGCGCGCTCGCCGTATTCGCCGTCGCCGGCGCCGTCCGCGCCGTCGCCGCCGAAGCTCGCCGGCGCGTGCGCGTGGCGGTGCACGCGCAGGTCGAACACGTCGAAGCGGTTGTAGTAGCCGACCACGTCCTGGAACTGCTTGGGCACCACGCAGCGCGCGATGTCGATGTCCGCGTAGGCGATGCCTTCCTCGTCGCGCAGCACCTCGCTGATGGGCGCGCCGTCCGGGCCGAGGATCATCGACACGCTGCGGGACGCTTCGTCGATCACGCGGTGCACGGCCGGATTGCCGCGCGCGATCATGTCGATCACGGCGGGCTGCAGGTAGCTCGACGACACCACGTTGAACAGCTTGCCCTCGAAGGCGTGGGCGCCGGCGCGCAGCTTGATCGACGCTTCCAGGTCATAGGCGGGCTGCCCGGCCGGATGCGTGGGGAAGCGCGGCGAGAAGCTGGAGACGTGCACGTTCTCGCCCTGCGACATCAGCGCGAAGCGCGCCAGCGAATTGGTGTTCTCGCCGCAGATCAGCGCGCCGATGCGGCCGATGCGGGTATCCACCACGCGCAGGCCGCTGCCGTCGCCCATCGCCCACACCAGCTTCTCGTAGTAGGTCGGCATCAGCTTGCGGTGGCGGTTGAGGATGCTGCCGTCGTCGCCGATCAGCACGTTGGTGTCCCACACGCAGCCGACGCTGTTGGGCGTCGACTCGTTGATGCCGATCGAGACGAACACGCCGTGCTCCTTGGCGGCGCGGCGGATGCGGGCCATCTCGGGGCCGTCGATGGTCACGGAGGAAGCGGCCAGCTTGACGAAGAACTCGTGGGTCTCCACCGGCGCCCACACGCCGGCCCAGACCGGGAAGGCCGAGATGAAGGCCTCGGGAAACGCGACCAGCGAGGCGCCGTTGCGCGCGGCTTCGGCGATCCAGTCGCAGGCCTTGTCGACGCAGGCGTCGCTGTCGAAGAAGACCGAGGAGATATGGCAGGCCGCGGCCTTGAAGGAGGGATAGGTTCTCATGATCGTGTGTGCAGGCAACAGAGGGGTAGGCGATGGTGTCGGGCACCATCGCAGCTGGAAACGGAAAAAGGGAAACAGGTAAGGCGGTGAAGCGGCGCAGCGGCGCGGCGGTGAAACAGGCCGCGCCGGCCTAGCGGGCGGCGTCCACGCGCGCGATGCCGCCTTCGATCAGCTTGCGGGCGACCAGCGTGTCGTAGTCGGGCTGGCTTTTCAGGTTGCCCAGCGCGATCTGCGTGTCCATCGCGATGCGCAGCGCGTCGGGCGAGATGGCCACGGTGGTGGCGTAGACCTGCTCGGCCAGCATGCGCTTGACGGCGGCCTCGACCACGGCGGGATCGATCGAGGGAAACTCCGTCCTGGCGATGGCGACCGCCTCGGCCGGATGGGTGTTCATGAAGCGCAGCGCGGACTCCATCGCCGCGATGAAGCGCCGGGCGGTGTCGGCATCCACGGACTTGCGCGCGGTGATGGCCGACAGCAGGTAGGGGCCGTACTGGCGCGGAAAGCTGTGCACGACCTTGAAGCCCTTGGCCACCGCTTGCTCCAGCGCCGGCTGGTAGAACACGCCCACGCTCGCCTGGCCGGCCAGCAGCGGGCCCAGCTCGGCGCCGGCCTGGACCTGCTTGACGGTGATGCCGGCGGCGGCCGGGTCGATCTTGTTGTCGCGCAGCAGCTTGGAGAACAGCGAGGTGCTGGCGATCGGCATCATGCCGGTCGACACGGTCTGCCCGGCGAAGTCCTTCGGCCCGGCGTACTTCAGGTCCGGCGCCGCGGCGATCCAGACCGCGGCGCGGTTGACCACGCCGGCGATGACCTGCACGTCGGCGCCCTTGGAGGCGGCGATGGCGGTCCACTCGGGGCCGTGCAGCGAGAACTCCGCGCTGCCCGCGATCACCGCCGACAGCGATGCATTGGGCGAGCCCGAGGTCTGCTTGGTCACGTCCAGCCCCTGCTGCGCGAAGAAGCCGTGGTCGAGCGCCACGTAGAGCGGCAGGAACATCACCGACTGGAACAACTGCGACACCACCACCTTCTTCGGTGCCTGGGCCGAGGCGGGCGCGGCGGCCACCAGGGCTGCGGCCAGGCCCAGCATGCATGCGGTTCGCTTGAGTAGGTTTTTCATGAAAGGCTCACGTGGAATGGACGATATGGGGAAAAGGCGCGCGTCAGACATTGAGGCTGGCGTGGTGCACGTCGTCTTTCCAGGGCAGCAGCTTGCGCTCGATGTAGTCGATGACGAAATACAGCCCGAAGCCGATCACCATCAGCGTGAACAGGCCGGCCCACACCGTATTCAGGTCGTAGAGCCCGGACGCGGTGAAGATCATGTGGCCCAGGCCGTGCTCGGACGAGATGAACTCGCCCACCACCGCGCCCACCAGGCCGAAGCCGATGTTGATGCGGAAGGTGGAGATCATGGCCGGCAGCGAGGACGGCACGATCACCTTGAAGAACACGTCGTGCTTCTCCGCGCCCAGCGTCACCAGCAGCGTCTGGAAATCGACGTCGGCGTCCTTGGCCGCCTGGTACGCCGCGATCAGCGCCACGATGGCGGTCAGCGAGACGGCCAGCGCGACCTTCGACACCAGGCCCGTGCCGAACCACAGGATCACGATCGGGCCGAAGGCGATCTTGGGAATGCTGTTGACCGCGATGATGAACGGCTCGGTCAGGCGCGCGATGAACGGCGAATACCACAGCGCCAGCCCCAGGACGGAGCCCACCAGCGTGCCGATCACGAAGCCCAGGATCGACTCCATCAGCGTGTAGCCGCTGTCGCGCAGCAGGTCGCCGCTGGCCATGCCGCGCGCCAGCGCCTTGTAGATCTCGGCCGGCGAGCCGACCATGAAGGACGACACCCAGCCGATGTCGGCGCCGAGCTGCCAGACCCACAGGAACAGCACCAGGGCCGCGACCTGGATGGCCGAGCGCCCCCAGCCGTTGTCCAGGACATGCGTTTTCTTCTTGCGGCGCGCGCGCGCCGGGGCAACCGGCGGCGCGCCGGAAATAGCGTGGCTCATGTTCACTCCCGTTCTTGGAAAATCAGTGCTGGCGCGTCTGGATGTCCAGCTCGGCGCATAGCTGGTGGAAATAGCCCGAGAAATGCGGATGGCTGCGCGCCCCGATCGGCGACTTCTCGCCGATGTCGATGTCGTAGACCTGCTTGACGTGCGAGGGCTTGCCCGCCAGCACCACCACCCGCTTGGACAGCGCGACCGCCTCGTCGATGTCGTGCGTGACCAGGATCACCGTCTTCTTGAAGGTATCGACCGCCTCCAGCAGCACGCCCTCCAGGTACAGGCGGGTCTGGTAGTCGAGCGCCGAGAACGGCTCGTCGAGCAGCAGCACGTCCGGGTCCGAGATCAGCGTGCGGATCAGCGCCACGCGCTGGCGCATGCCGCCCGAGAGGGTCTTGGGGTAGTTGTTCTCGAAGCCGCCGAGCCCGAAGGTGTTGAGGTATTCGAGCGCGTTGTCGCGCGCCTCCGCGGCGGGCATCCGCTTGAGTTCGGGCGCCAGCATGACGTTCTCGAGCACGGTGCGCCACGGGAACAGCAGGTCGCGCTGCATCATGTAGCCGACCTTGCCGCGCAGGCCCGTGACCTGCTGGCCGCGATAGCTGATCTCGCCGGTATCGGGGTCGAGCAGCCCGGCGATGATGTTGAAGATGGTGGTCTTGCCGCAGCCGCTGGGGCCGATGATGCTGACGAAATCCTGCTCGTTCACGTCGAAGG
>NZ_AQPL01000480.1:0-4184 GCF_000395345.1 Cupriavidus sp. WS
TGATGCTGACGAAATCCTGCTCGTTCACGTCGAAGGTCAGGCCGCCGAGTACGTCGACCGTCTTTCCCTTGGTCGGGAAGGATTTCTTGACACCTTTGAGGCTCAGTAACTTGTGCATGATGTTGGATCCGGAAATGGCGATGGCGCGGGGTATCGGGATTTGCGGACGAAGGCGTTTCAAACCGACGGGCCCATCTTCAGGGTTCGCGGCCACTTTGGAAATTGAAAGAGACAACCTCGGGGATGCAGTATTTTTCAATGCCCCCGGAACGCGCATGCCGGCGCGCGCCGCGCACGGATGCGGTGCCTGGGCGCAAGTGTTCCTTGCGCCTCCCCCGGGCGCGCCCCGAAAAAATTTGCGCGGCGGCGGAATAAGCGCGGGCGGCCCGCGTCTACCCCATCAGCGGCCCCATCGGGGCCTCATGACGACAAGGGGAAAAGGATGGCGATCCTGCACGCTTCACCGCGCCGGCTGGCCCGCGCCGGCGCTGGCCTGATGCTGGCGCTCGCGCTGTGCGCGTCGGCAGCCGCGGCCACGGCGGCCACGGGCGGCTCGGACGAAGAGAAATTCATGGCCGAGAACGACGCCGCCATGACGAAGATGATGGACGGCATGGCGGTCAAGCCCAGCGGCGACATCGACGCGGACTTCGCCGCGATGATGATTCCGCACCACCAGGGTGCCATCGACATGGCGATGTCCGAGCTGCGCTACGGCCACAACGAGCAGTTGCGGCGCATCGCACAGGAAATCATCGTCGACCAGCTGCAGGAAATCGCCGCGATGCGGCTGGCGCTCGGCCGGCCGCTGCCCCCGTCCGAACCGGCGCCGACGCAGGCCGGCCCCGGCCAGCCGGCTACCCCGACCGCCCCGGCCGAACCGGCCACCCACAACCACGCCATGCACGCACACTGACACCAAGGCCCACACCATGACCCGAAATCCCTTCAGGAAGACCGCCTCCCTCGCCCTGCCCCTCGCGCTCGCGCTCGGCATGGGCGCCGCCTGCGCCGGGCAGGCGCCCGGCGCGCTCGGCGCCGCCGACATCCCGGTCAGCCACCGCGACCGCATCTACGCCGCCGAGCAGTTCTCCAACACCGTCTCGGTCACGGACCCCGCGGACAACAAGCTGCTGGGCGTGATCCGCCTCGGCGACCCGGCGCCGGGCAATTTCAGCCCGCTGTACCGCGGCCAGGTGCTGGTGCACGGCATGGGCTTCTCGCCCGACCACCGCACGCTGGCGGTGGTGTCGATCGGCTCGAACTCGGTCTCGTTCATCGACACCGCGACCAACGCGGTCAAACACGTCACCTACGTGGGCCGCTCGCCGCACGAGGCGTTCTACACGCCGGACGGCAAGGAAGTGTGGGTCACGGTGCGCGGCG
This sequence comes from Cupriavidus sp. WS, assembly GCF_000395345.1. Classification (NCBI taxonomy): domain Bacteria; kingdom Pseudomonadati; phylum Pseudomonadota; class Betaproteobacteria; order Burkholderiales; family Burkholderiaceae; genus Cupriavidus; species Cupriavidus sp. WS. The sequence continues at coordinate 1,387 of NZ_AQPL01000480.1, forward strand.
AGAACTACATCGCCGTGCTCGACGCCGCGACCTTCGAGGAAAAGACCCGCATCACCGTCGCCGGCGGGCCCGGCATGCAGATCTTCTCGCCGGACGGCAAGTACGGCTACATCTGCTCGTCGTTCAACCCTGATACCGCCGTGGTCACGGTGGCCGACCACAAGATCGTCGGCCACGTGAAGCAGGAAAGCCCGTTCTGCCCCAACATCGCCGCCACGCCCGACGGCAAGCAGGTGTGGTTCACGCTCAAGGACGTGGGCCGCACCCAGGTCTTCGAGGCGCTGCCGCCGTTCCGCCCGCTCAAGACCATCGAGACCGGCCCGATCACCAACCACGTCAACTTCGCGCGCACGGCGGGCGGCACCTTCGCCTACGTCAGTGTCGGCGGCCTGAACCAGGTCAAGGTGTTCCGCACCGACGACTTCTCCCAGGTGGCGACCATTCCGGTGGGCAGCCTGCCGCACGGCGTGTGGCCGTCCGGCGACGGCACGCGCATCTACGTCGGCCTGGAGAACGCCGACCAGCTCGCGGCCATCGACACGGCCAGCAACAAGGTGGTCGCCAACGTGCCGGTCGGCCAGGCCCCGCAGGCGATCAACTACGTGCCTGACGCGGTGCCCGAAGGCGCCGGCACGGACGGCCTGCAGCAGCTCGGCGTGGCCGGCCAGACCACGCAGCTGAAGCTGCTGCGCGTCGCCGAGGGCAAGCCGGTCGCCGCGGACAACGCGCCGACCAGCGTCACGCTGTTCGACCAGGGCCTGCTCCAGGTGCTGCAGGCTTCGGCCACCGGGCTGCAGCCGAAGCAGCCCTACGTGCTCGCGCTGGCCAGCCAGGCCGACGGCACGGGCATACTGGAGCCGCTCGCGTCGTTCATGACCAATCCGGCGGGCTCGGCCATCGTCAACGCCATCGGCCCGATCCGCCAGGTGGTGCAGGGCGGCGACGGCGCGCCGGCGCGGCGCTACCTCGTCATCGCGCCGGCCGCGAACGGCAAGCCGGCCGCACCGGTCCAGGTGCAGGCGCTGTAGGGGAAACGGCAGCCGGAAGGCGGCAACCGCGCCAGCCGGCGGACCGCCGGCTGGCTGTGGCATGATGCCGCGCGGCCGGGTGTACCAGGGAGGACATCGCAGTGAAAGACATGTTGCATCAAGTCGAGCCGCTGATACCGGCGCTGCGCCGCTACGCGCGCGCGCTGCTGCGCGAGCAGGCGGCCGCCGACGATCTGGTGCAGGACTGCCTGGAGAAGGTCATCACCTACTGGGACAGCCGCCGCAGCAACGACGACACGCGCAGCTGGGTGTTCGCCATCCTGCACAACCTGGCCGTCACCGCGCTGCGCCGGCGCGCCGGCGGGCTGGGCACGCACGTCGCGCTCGAGGACGTCGACGAAGCCCTGATGGCGTCGCGCGCCACCCAGGAAGACGCGCTGCGCCACCGCGACCTGATGAACGCGCTCGACGCGCTGCCCGCGGACCAGCGCAGCATACTGCTGCTGGTCTCGGTGGAAGACATGTCCTACGCGGACGCCGCGCGCGTGCTGGACATCCCGATCGGCACCGTGATGTCGCGGCTGTCCCGAGCGCGGGAGAAACTGCTGAGGATCATGGAGACCGGCGTGGCCGGGGCGGCCACGAAGTCTGCATTGCGGAGGGTGAAATGAGCGACAACCAGAACAGCGGCTGGCACGGCAACGATGGCGGGAACGACGGCCGGCCGGTGCAGGAAGAGGAGCTGCTGGCCTACGTCGACGGCGCGCTGGACGCGGCGCGGCGCCACCAGATCGACGCATACCTGCGGCATCATCCCGATGTCGCGCGCCGCGTCGAAGGTTATGTCGCGCAACGCGCGCAACTGCGCGCCGCCTTCGCCCCCATCGCCCGCGAGCCGGTGCCGCCCGAGCTGAACCTGCGCCGCATGCTGGAGGCGCGGCGCGCGCGCACCGGCGCGCCGTGGCGGCTGGCCGCGTCGGTCTTCGTCGCGCTGTGCCTGGGCGGCATGGGCGGCTGGATCGGGCGCGCCGCCACCGAACCCGCGGCCGGCGGCATCGCGGCGCTGGCGCGCGAGGCCACCGCGAGCTACCAGGTGTTCGCCTCCGACCCTGTGCGCCCGGTGGAGATCAGCGCCAGCGACAGCGCCGACCTGCTCAAGTGGGTCTCCACGCGGCTGCGGCGCCCGATCGCCCTGCCGGACCTCGCGCAGTCCGGCTACCGCTACATCGGCGGGCGGCTGGTGGCCACCGAGCACGGCCCGGCCGGCCTGTTCATGTACGACGACGGGCACGGCACGCGCGTGGCCATGCTGGTGCGGCCGATGGCCACCGAGCAGAACATGCCGATGAAGGCCCACGCCCAGGCCGGCGTGGCCGGCTACTCGTGGGCGGCCCAGGGCCTGGGCTACAGCCTGGTGGCGGCGGACTCCACGCGGGGCCTGCATCCGCTGGCCGACGAAATGCGCCGTCAGCTCGGCGAGCAGGCGCGCAAGGCGCCGCCCGCGTAGGCCGCCGCGCAGCGGATTTCAACATCGCTTGAGATCATTTCAATACCCGCGCCGGGCGTTTGCCGGATACTTGGTGCCATCGCCCGGCACCGCCGGCGGCCCGCCGGTGTTCCGCATCCGGCTATTGCCTCCTTTCCGCCTTCCGCAATGTCCGAAGAAAACCCCTCCAGCCAGAACCCCAGCCGCGACGCCTTCCGCCAGGCGGCGCTCGAATACCACGAATTTCCCACGCGCGGCAAGATTTCCGTCACGCCGACCAAGCCGATGTCCAACCAGCATGACCTGGCGCTGGCCTACTCCCC
>NZ_AQPL01000481.1:0-16276 GCF_000395345.1 Cupriavidus sp. WS
TTTCCGTTTTCTGAGGCGACCCCAACCGGGCCTGCTGGTCCTCGAGCTGGCTACGCAGCGTCTTCACTTCGGCTTCAAGCCCCAGGTTGACGGTTGCCAGGGACTCAGCGCGCGCGGTGGCGGCCGCCGCTTCGGACTCCAGCTCTTCGCCCCGCTGTGCGAAGACCTGCTCACCGTGCTCGATGGCGAGCGCCCAGAGGGACAGCATCGCATTGGCAACGGCGGGCGGGAGTGCGGCGCTCAAGGCGTCGACGCGCGCCTGCTCATCCTTCCAGAGCTTGAGTTCGTCGTTGATCGTCGTCCGGCTGCCCTGGCGGATTTCCGCGTAGATCAGGTCGACGGTGAGTTCATGTGGGCGTCGGCCGGCAGCAACGAGCCGCGCGGCGGCTTCACGGGTGCGAAAGCGGGTATTGCTGATGCGGCTCATTGGAACTAAACCTGAAAAGTGCTCCGGGAGCTGGGTTTTGAACTAAAATCTTCATGTATATGATGGTATCACATTATATATATAACGATGTCTTCTAGAAATTTACGATAAGACCGATAATCGTAAGCATCCCAGGTGTACGATGCGAGACCCTGCCGAAAAATCGCGTCAGTCCATGAACCTGCCCGCCACCGAGCCTGTTGTCCCCCTCATGCTGCCGGCCGCACTGGACGGCCACGACGGCACGAATCGCGCGCGCGGCGCTAACCGACAGATCACGGCCGATACCGACCTTGAGGCCGTCCGCCTGTGGCTTGCCGAGTACGCCAGCTCGCCGCACACGCTGCGCAGCTACCGCAAGGAAGTGGTGCGGCTGCTCGTCTGGGCGACGCGCACGCTGGGCAAGCCGCTGTCGAGCCTTACGCGCGAAGATTTCCTGATTTACGAGCAATTTCTTGCCGCACCGTCCGCAAACTGGGTCGATCCCGTCCTGCCACGGCGCGGGGGCACGCGGCGGCTGTTCGACGGGCCGCTTTCCGAGCGCAGCCGGCGCCAGGCCCTCGGTATCCTTTGCGGGCTGCTCAATTACCTGGTGGCCGCCGGATACCTTGCCGGCAATCCGCTTGCACTGCGGCGCTCGTCCTCGGCAATGCCGGCACGGACCCGCCGCATTGAACGTTACCTCGATCACGCGCTTTGGCAGGTTGTGCTGGAATCGATGGAGACCTGGCCGCAGGCCTCCGCGCGCGAGCGCCAGCACTACGAACGCAGCCGATGGCTGATCCGGCTGCTGTACCACACCGCATTGCGGGCAAGCGAAGCCGCCAACGCACAGGCGGCGGACTTCTTCCAGCGTCGCGGCCGCTGGTGGCTGCACGTCATCGGCAAGGGTGGCGCCGAGGGCGAGGTACCAGTCTCCGACACCCTCATGGCCGACTTCGCACGCTACCGCGCATTCCATGATCTGGCACCCATGCCCTTGCCGGCCGAAAGCACGCCGGCCGTCATGAGCATCGCCGGCGACGCCAAGCGGCACCTGACGCCGACGGCCATCTACCTGATTGCCAAGGAAGTGTTCCGCCGGGCCGCCGACACCCTCGAGCCAACCGATCCGATCGGCGCGGCCACACTGCGCCGGGCCTCGACGCACTGGCTGCGGCACTCGGCGGCTTCGCATCAGGCCGACGCCGGCACTGATATCCGCTTTATCCAGAAGAACCTTCGCCACGCCTCGATCGAGACGACCGGGATCTACTTGCACGCCGAAGATGACCGCCGGCATGCCCAGACCACTCAGGCGGGGTCAGAACCGGAAGCCGCTGCCGTACCGGCCGGGAGCCTCCCCGCGTAGAATGCTCCCCGCGTTGTCAACCTCTGAATCCCTCAACCGATGTCTGTCTCCTACGATCCCCGCCAAATTGCGGAATGGCTGGACTCCTACACGGTGTCCAAGGCTCGCTCCTATGCGAGCGCTGTCTCGGAGTTGCGCTGGATCGACGAGGATACCTTGGCGGGACTGGTGCAAGGCACCCGTACGCGCCCGTATGACGTGCGTGCGTATTTCCACGACATCGACGAAGACATGTGGGTGGAGGGAGAATGCACGTGTCCGGTCGGCGTTGACTGCAAGCACGTGGCAGCGCTGTTGATCGCCGGCCTTGCGCACCAGCCGAAGCCATCGGCCGCCGGCGTGCGCGCGGAACTGGTGACCTGGCTGGAAAATTTTCGCGCTCGACGCACGGCAGCCAATCCCGCTGCCAAGAAAAAACCAGCCAAGGCCACGCATGCCCTGGCCTATGTGATCGGGCAATCGTATCGCGGCTGCGAGATTTCCCTCTACAAGGCCCGCGTGGGGGCCGACGGTACGATTCGCTCGGTCGACGATCGGTGGCAGAACGTCGAGAAAGCGCTGGTCGAACCGCCGAAATTTGTTTCCGAGGAGGATCTGTCGATCCTGCGCGGATTGTGGCTGGGCCGCTCGCATGCCGCCTATACCGGTGGTTTTGCTCTGCAGGGCGCAACCGGCGCCGCCATCCTGGAAAAGCTCATCGCCACCGGGCGTGCATTTACTTCCTTTGTTCCCGCAGGCGCCCACTACCCCGGATCACACTGCCCGGTGCACTGCGGATCAGAGCGCGGCGCAAAGATGACCTGGCAAGCGCAACCCGACACGCGCGTGCGGCCAGTCTTGCAGGCCGAGCCACCCGCCACCCTGTTGCTGACGACCACCCAGCCCTGCTGGTATGTGGACGCGCATTCTGGCGAAGCTGGCATACTCGCCATGCCGTGGCCGGCGGAACAGGTCACGGATTTCCTGTCGATGCCGGCCATCACGCTGGACGAGGCGGCGCTCGTTGGCAATGTGTTGCGTGAAGTCGCCCCCGACCTACCCATGCCGCCCGCGCCCGACGCGTCGTCCGTGCAGGTGATCGACACCGTAGCGACGCCCGTACTGACTCTCGACACCTTGCCGACCTGGTCAGTGTCGCCACTGGATTTTGCGACGGTCAGTTTTGATTACGCAGGTCACAGCATCCCTGCAAATAGCAGCACCACCCTCGTTCGCACTGCTGGCAGCGAGGTCATCCAGATCAAAAGAGACGCCAATCTCGAGCGGAAACGTCAGACCGAGTTGCAAAAGGCGGGCTTCAGAAAAATTCCGGCCAACCGTGCATATGGTTACAAACCGTTTCCAGATGGCATCCTCGGCCCCGAAGATGTCGACGACTGGCCGGATCTCATGAAGCTGGTGCTACCCGCACTACAGGCAAGCGGCTGGCGCGTCGTCATGAGCGACGAGTTTCGGCACAACGTGATCGAAATCGAAGCGATTGACGGCAGCCTGCGTCAGACCGGCGACGGCTGGTTTGACGTCGAGATGGGCATCACAGTCAATGGTCGCACGGTGCGCCTGGAGCCGCTGCTAGCAGACCTCTTTCGTCGCGATGAGCGCTGGCTGTCGGGCAGGCTCGATACCATCGCGGACGACGAAGCGATCGACATGAAAACCGACCGCAACGAGCGGCTTCGCCTGCGTGCCGACCGGCTTAAACCAGTCGTGCGCGTGCTGATCGACCTGTTCGACTCGCTCGGCACCGGCATGCGCATTTCCGAGTGGGATGCGGCCCGGCTCCATGCGCTGGATCAGACCGGGCGCTGGCAGTTTGACGGCGACGCATCGATCCGGCAGCTCGCGCAGCGCTTGATGGCGGGTCCTGGGGTGACAGACGTGCCGGTACCGCGTGGCCTGAAGGCCGAACTCCGTACCTACCAGCGTCAGGGTCTTGCCTGGATGCAGTTCCTGCGCGAACACGGGCTGTCCGGCGTGCTCGCCGACGATATGGGCCTCGGCAAGACCATCCAGGCACTTGCGCACATCCTCACCGAAAAGGAACGTGGCAGGCTGGACCGGCCTGCGCTGATCGTCGTGCCAACGACCCTCATGCACAACTGGTGCGAGGAAGCGCAGCGCTTCACGCCGAAGCTGCGCGTCCTGGATCTGCACGGGCCCCAACGCCACGAGCGCTTTGACCAGATCGGCAAGCACGATCTCATCCTGACCACCTACGCCTTGCTGTGGCGTGACGAGGAAGTTCTTGCCAAGCACGACTTTCACCTGCTGATCCTAGACGAGGCGCAGTACGTCAAGAATGCCGCCACCAAATCCGCCGCAACCATCCGCGAACTGCGTGCAAGACACCGCCTTTGCCTGACAGGCACGCCGCTCGAGAACCATCTCGGCGAACTGTGGGCCCAGTTTGACTTCCTGCTGCCTGGCTTCCTCGGTACCCGTCAGGACTTCACCCGCCGCTGGCGCACGCCCATCGAGAAAGGCGGCGATGCTGTTCGACGTGAACTGCTCGCGCGACGCATCCGACCGTTCATGCTGCGTCGGCGCAAGGATGAGGTCGCCGCCGAGTTGCCCCCGAAGACGATGATAGTGCGCACGGTCGAGCTCGAAGGCGCGCAGCGTGACCTGTACGAGACGGTGCGCGCGGCCATGCAGGAAAAGGTCCGTGCGGCCGTCGCAGCAAAAGGCCTCGCGCGCAGCCACATCATCGTGCTGGAGGCGTTGCTCAAGCTGCGCCAGGTCTGCTGCGATCCGCGGCTCGTCAAAATCAGCCAGGCGGCCCGGATCAAGGAATCGGCCAAGCTTGATCTGCTACTCGACATGCTGCCCGAACTAATCGAGGAAGGCCGTCGCATCCTGCTGTTCTCGCAGTTCACCAGCATGCTCGACCTCATTGCGGCGGCGCTGGAAAAAGCTGGGATTCCATACGTCATGCTGACCGGGGATGCCACCGATCGCGTCACACCAGTCAAGCGCTTCAAGCAAGGTGAGGTGCCGCTTTTCCTGATCAGCCTGAAGGCCGGTGGCGTTGGCCTGAACCTGACGGCGGCCGACACCGTCATTCACTACGATCCCTGGTGGAATCCCGCCGTAGAAAATCAGGCGACCGACCGCGCTCACCGTCTCGGGCAGGACAAGCCTGTGTTTGTTTACAAGCTGATCACCGCCGGCAGTGTTGAGGAGAAAATCGTCGCGATGCAGGAGCAGAAGGCGGCGCTTGCCAACGCGATCCTGTCGGAAGATGGCGCCGGCGCCGTCAAGTTCTCCGCCGACGACATCGAGGCGCTCTTTGAGCCGATCCCGGCCGCACCACCTGTTGTGGCACCGGCGGCGAAGCCCCGATCCCGCACCAGGACGGGAACATAAAAATGGCCTTGCCGCGACGCATAGTCGAGGTCTGACCAGCACGAACCCCAATGGCAAAAACGGGCGACAACCAACACGAACAGCGCATCTCGATGGAGATCGTGGTCGACCGCGTACACCGAAGAAGAATGCGCGATGGCGTGGTACTGCCATCTCGAGGACAGTCTGAGCTTTCCATTCGAAGCGCGGGTACGTCAGGCGATGGTGGCCTCCCCGCTGCGCTCAGGTGACAGAGTCTCCGTCTTCAGACTCGCGCATGATCAGTTGTGCCGCGTTGCCATCTTCGTGCACGCACTTTACAACCAGCGTGAACTCGTCGTGCCCCTTGCCCAGCTTGTTCCCGTCCGCGCCGACCAGAGCACGCACCTTGCCGTCTCTGACTGGCACTACTGGCACGACCAAGGTTGCAGCTTCTGCCCCCCGCACGATCTGACATCCCCCGGCATAATCCCCGAGCGCAACTTACAGGGCGCTCGGGCCGTTATCAGGTCAAGTCGCACCCTGCCAGCCCTTGCCTGGTCAGGGGCTGGCGGAAGATTTGCACTTTTCGGGGGATGGGCAGAAATAGCCTACCAGTAGCCGTAGAGGCTTGCCACCACCGCCAGCGCGCGCGTGCGGGTCGCTTCTGACAAGGGCGGCGCGGCGTCCTCCCTGCCGGTCTCCCCGTGCTGCAGCGCGTGCCGGTAGCCGAGCAACCGCTGGCGCGTGAGGTCCGAGAGCGGCCCAAGCTCGTGCGCGCCGCACCAGCGCATCAGGCGGCGCAGTTCGGCGCCATAGGCGCGCAACGTGTGGGGCGAGCGCCCGGTTCGGTCGCGCAGGAAGAGCGCCAGCGCCTGTGCATCGTCGGCGGCGCCGAGCGTGTTGGCCGCCGCGTGCGGCTGGGCGAAGCGGCCGGCGCGCGTGAGCCACGCGTGGTCAGCAGGGCCGTAAGCGGCCAGCCACGGGTTCGCCGCGACAGCTCCCCTCGCTTCCGCGGCGGTCGGCACCGTTGCTTCGCTCGCTAAGGCGGCGGTGGACCGGATGCGGCGCCGGTGCGTGTGCAGCAGCCGCGCGAGGACCGTCTCCGGGCGGGGCGCCAGATCCGCCGTCACCGTGCGCAGGCGCCCGCGCTCCCAGTATTCGACTGCCCCATCGTGCGCCAGCAGCAGCTTGAGCACGGTCGGCTGCGCGGCCTTGGCGTCGGCCAGCGAGCCATAGCGGCGCTTGACGCGCGCCAGCGTCCAGTGCGCGTAGACCGGGTGCCCGAGTGCCTCCGCCAGGTAGGCGAGGGCCGCCGCGACGGTGGCCGGCAGTGGGCGCGGCGGCACCGCGCCCGTATCGATCCAGTCGGCCGGCTTCATGACTGGGCGGTCCGCTTGGCGGCCGCCTTGCCCGTCGATCTGGGCACGCGCGTCTTGGCCGCTGGTGGCGCCGCGGCCAGGGTCGCACGCAGCAGCTCGTCGAGCTGGGCGCGCTGGCTGGCGGTGACGGCCTTGAGTGCGCTCGCCTCGCCCGCGGCGGTCTGGCGCGCGGCCCGCTCGCTGGCCAGGTCGGCGTCGAGTCGTGCGCGCTCGTCTTCCAGCGCGGCGATGCGCCGCTCGGCGAATTTGAGTTGGGAGGCCAGTTGCGCGCGCTCGGCCCGCACCGCGTCGCGCTGGTGCGCGGTTTCCTGCAGGAGCTGCTTCGACAGCGCCTCGTAGCGCGCCTGGGTGGTGGCGATCGCCTCGGTGTGGGTGCGCTCGCCCGCCGTGGCGCGCTCCTGGGCGGTCGCCAGCGCCGCCTCGAGCTCGCCCCGGCGTGCGGCTTGCTCATCGGCGCGCGCGCACGCCGCCGCCTGGGCGGCGCACGCTACGGCCAGCGCGGTGTCGCGCGCGGCGAGCTGGCCGCGCACCTCGCTCAGTTCGGCCCGCAGCAGCTCGACCCGCAGTTCGGCCTCGGCGCGGGCGGCCTCGGCGGTGTCGGCTGTGGCTTGCGCCTCGCGCTTCAGGCGCACCACGTCGTCGAGCTGCACCGCGACCGCGGCCTGCCACAGCGCGCGCATCGCTTCGGCGATCTCGACCGGAATCTCGGGCAGGGCGAGGTCGGCCAGGCCCGAGCGCACCACCTCGGCCTCGATCGCGTTGAGCGTACGCGACAGCGTTGCAGGGTCACCGCCGCCCAGGCGGTCACGCAGCTTGCGCACCGACACCACGCGGCGAAAGCGTGCGGCCGTGGGCGGCGCCGCGTCGCCGGCCTCGGTGAGCATGGCCAGCACGGTGGCGCGGATCTGGTCGGGGGTGGCGGCGAGGCGGGGCATGGCAGTTTCCGGAGGCGCATTTCAGCCTATCTTACGCACATACCTAACGTTAGAAAAGCCATTTATGTGTTGCTTGGGAAAACCAAAGACGGATAAATCTAGTTATCTTGCGGAAACAATGGCTTCCAGCCACAGGGCGCGCTTGGCCGCGCGGCGGGGGCGGTCAACGTTCCAAAACCAAGGGGAAAAGGACCAGTCAGCAAGTGACTGATTTGACTAGGGTTTTAGGGTGGGCATCACCCTGGAACCCGCATGGCTGCTACGGGTGGCTACCCCGGTAAATTGCGGCGAAATCAAGGGGACCCCTGATCCAGACATTCGTCTATTCGCTGGCCTGGCCGCATATCCAGTGGGCGGCGATGCTGGTGGTGCGGCTGCGCCCGGGTGCGGGTAACTAGTCGCTGGACGAACTGTAGGGGGCGAGCACTAACCGTCTCGCGCGGCGGCTTGCGAACCATAGGTCGGCCCGCGGCCGGAAAAATGCTTGACCTTCCCTGCCGTGGGAACGTCCATATTAACCATGGGGGACAGAAGCCCCTGCGGCGTGGCAGGACCAAGTCGGCAGAGAGCATCGGATTTTCCGCCGGAGGTTAGTCAAATGGGCGTTCCGGGGCGCACGTTGTATGAAGAGGTCTTTGCGGTGTTCGAAAGGGCATGCCAGGAAAGCGATTTCGAGCTGGCCGAGGACCTCCTGCTCGCCCTAGAAGCGATGGATCGCCGGCAGGAAGCTCATCGGCAACTCGACCGCGCCTACCTGCTGCTAGCCGATCTCTGAGAACGGGAGTCCCCCGACTTTGGTTTCTACCTGCTTGCCATCGGCTGGCCAATGCCCCTGGGGACAGCAGTGGTCCTCTTCCATGCCTTAGCGTGCAATATTTTCCGTTTTCTGAAGTGACCCCTTCTTTACGGAGTCCCGCGTATACCAGTCGTTCTTCTCGACAACCGGCTCTTTGCGATAGTGCCGCATGACCCGAAGAAAGCACTCGAGAGGCTGTTCCTTCTTTCGTAACCATCGGGCCTAACGTCGTCGGAGACAATTGCACGTTCCGGCTAATTCGAGAAACATCGTCTATTTTGCAGAAAGCGGCCGCTAACCGATCGAGCGGGGGAGTATCCGAAGGTCTTGCGAGCGCCGAGGCAATTTCTTCCATGTGCGCCGGGCTGCAAGGAAACTCATGTCGATCGGACAGTGCGCTCACTTTGGCTTGCAGAGCCGGGTTCGTGCCCTCGTGAAGGTACGCAAACAGGTTGTAATCCAGGTAAATTCTCATGCGATGGAGTTTGCGTATTGTTAAGCGCGCTCATACGTTTGGGAAATGCTGGCCGAACCTGAAGTTGGCGCATTCGCGCTGCACGTGGCTTGGGAGCAGTGGGAGTCTTACTTCTTCGACATTTGAAGGATTCTGAGCACGATGAGTGCGAAGGCAGTCGCGACGATGGCCGTCACCGCATGGCCCATGCCGGCGGCCACGCCGATCGCGGCAGCAATCCAGATGCTCGCGGCAGTTGTGAGCCCCCTGACGTGTGTCTCATTGTCCGGCTTCAGGATCGCCCCTGCACAAAGGAATCCGATGCCTGACGTGAGACCCTGAAGCACGCGGCTCATGTCGGCAAGCTGCACGCCCGCCTGGAGGGGAACCACGACAAAAACGCATGCCCCCAGCGCGACGAGCATGTGAGTGCGCACGCCTGCGGATTTTCCCGAGCTCTCCCGCTCGTACCCCAGCAAGCCCCCCAAAACGATAGAGACGGTCATTCGAACGACGGCACGTACTGCCTCGGCAGCATTAGCGAGATCGGAGAATTCCGAGCTCAATGTGCGGATGATGTCGTTCATTGCGGAGCGTCTCTGGGTGTGTCCTGAAAATGGCCAAGACAGTCTATGTCGCAGAAGATGACTGTCAGATTGCCGAGCTATGACACAACCGGATTCGCTGGCCGGGGGGCAAGATTAACAACGTATTACATTTCGGCAATAAAGCCTGACAACGGAAGGGCAACCTTAGAATGCCGGCCATTAGTGCTCGTTTTCGCGCCAGTGTGTCCACTCGAAGTGCGCGACATTCTCCTCCAGCCCCCGAACCGCATGACCGATTCTTCAATCTCCCCGTCCCAACCCGCTGGTCTCTCGAGGGCGCTGGACAATTTCCTGACACGCCACCGCATCGGCGTTTGGCGTGTTGTCGTAACGTTTGTCCTGGCAAGTCTGGTCTTTGGCCATTCTCGCTGGGACGGTACCTGGGTGTCGCCGCTGCTGCTGACGCTGGGGATGTTGGGGGTGAGCCTGGCCACGGTCGGGCGGCTCTGGTGCGCGTTGTACATTTCCGGGCGCAAGAACAATACCTTGGTGACCTCGGGTCCATATTCACTGTGTCGCCATCCGCTCTATGTCTGCAACTTGCTAGGCATTATCGGACTAGGGGCGATGACCGAGTCGCTGGCGGTTACCGCAGTCCTGGCGCTCGCATTTGCGCTGATGTACCCGGCTGTCATCCGGACGGAAGACCGCTTTCTGGCTTCCGCCTTCCCGGAATTCGCCGAATACGCACGCCGTACACCAGCGTTCTTTCCCCGTCTGTCGCTGTATAGGGGGGAGTCGACATGGACGGTCCATGTGTCTTCCTTTCAACGCAATATTGCGGACTCGGTCTGGTTTCTCGGCCTGTCGGTGGTCGTGGAGTCGTTTGATTTGTTCCATGACGCCGGCGTCCTCCGGGCGGTCGTGACGCTTGCCTGATGCGGGCAACTCCGCATACACGTACAGCCATGCACTACGCTCACGTCTCCGATTCTGTTGTCGAGAGCATGCTCGTGATGCTGGTCGGCCTGATCGTCCTGTATGTGGGGTTCGCTGTCTATTTGCGGTGGAAGCATGGGCCCGCCCCCAAGCGTAAGACTGATGAGGGGCGAAAGCGGCACCCCAAAACGAGCAGGCGAAAGCGATAATCGTAATCTGCTCTTAATGCTGGTGATCGAGGATTCATGTAAACTTCGGCGACGGCCCAGCCGTTAGTACTTCAACCCCAAGCCCCCCGCACAGTCTCCCAAGGAATGCGACGTTTCGTTCTGATCTTCGTGCTGCTCATTTTGCCGTTCCAGTTTTCCTGGGCGGCAGCGGCACGCTATTGTCAGCACGAGAAAGCCACGGCCACTTGGCACCTTGGGCACCACGAGCATCGTCATCAGCAGCCGGAAGGTAAAACGGATGCCGAGAAAAAGCCATTCGTGGATACAGACTGCGGGGTATGCCATCTGGTCTCCCTCCCGTTCGTCTATGGACAGACGCAGGACGTGTTGATAGCGAATCGGGTAGAAGTGACCGATACTCAACATTCGTCCGAGTTCTCGTCTCTGAATGCCAGGGCTCCCGACCGTCCTCAGTGGCAGCGTCTCGCTTGATCGGCGAGACGACGACTCTTTTTCTCCTTTCGTCTCTCGCCGAATTCTCCTGGTCACATACCTTGGTGCAATTCGATGCGAAGACTATTTCTGCCGCTCGGGCTGGCGGTAGCATTTCTCAGCCCAAACTTTGCCGTAGCGCAATCTGACACCGGCACGTCCATGGTGCCCGTCTTCCCAAGGGAAGCGGCGGGACCGTTGACCCTCGAGGCCGCGTTGTCGCTGGCGGCAGGAAGCAATTTCAACCTGTCCGCCGCCGCCAAGGAACTCGATTCCACAGAAGGTGGGATCATGCAGGCCCGGGTTATTCCGAACCCGGAACTCCAGACGCTGGTCGAGGACACGCGGAAATCCACCCGTACATCCACCGCCCAGATGAATATCCCCATCGAACTGGGCGGCAAGCGCTCGGCTCGTATCAATGCCGCGGAAAGGACGCGCGAACTGGCGCAGGCAACGCTGGCTGGCGTTCGCGGTGACATTCGGGCGCAGGTAATCGAGAGCTTTTTTTCCGTCTTGATCGCACAGGAACGCGTCAAGCTGGCAACTGGCTCCGCGGATATCGCTGCGAGGGGCGCGCAAGCCGCTTCACGCCGCGTCGCGGCCGGCAAGATCTCCCCGGTTGACGAAACTAAGGCACGTGTCGAACAGGCCAACGCCGAACTTGAATTGGCCGAAGCAACGGCGAGCCTGCAGTCCGCCCGTCAGGCGTTGACGGCGTTGTGGGGCAATGCATCGCCGCAGTTTGCCGAAGCACAGGGCAATCTGGACGCGCTGCCATCCAGGCCGGCGCCTGAACTCCTTCAGAAGGAGCTGGAAAACTCACCGCTGGTGGCCGCAAGCCGCGCTGAACTTGACCGCCGCCAGGCATTGGTGGGCGTTGAGCGCAGCCGCCAGTATCCGGATCTGACAGTCAGTCTGGGTGCCAAGCGAGATACAGAAGCCAACCGCAACATGGCGGTGATCGGTGTGGCGATCCCGTTGCCGATTTTTGACCGGAATCAGGGCAACTTGTATTCGGCCATTCGCCAGGCGGACAAGGCCCAGGATGAATATCTGGCCAATCGCATCAGCCTGACCCGAAATCTCCTGATGGCATCGAACCAGCTGTCGGTATCGCGCGCCTCGGCACAAACGCTGAAGCAGACCGTCTTGCCAGGCGCCGAGCAAGCCTTCAACGCGGCGACCATTGGCTTCGAGGCCGGCAAGTTCAATTATCTGGACGTCCTGGATGCCCAGCGCACGCTGTTCCAGGCACGCATCCGCTATCTCGGCGTGCTTGGACAAACCTATCAGGCGGCGACCACGATCGATCGCATTCTGGGACGTTAAGACGGGATTCATAAAACATGGCTATTTCGAACAAACAAAAGGCTGCCATTGCGGCCATCGTACTGGTGGGCGGCGTCGCGACTGGTGGCGTTCTGCTGAGCGGGCGCTCTGCGCCGGAAGAGCAGGGTGGGCACTCGGAATCCAAGGGGCATGGCGACACCGAGCACCATGGCAAGCAGGCGGCGGAAGCCGACCACAAGGATGACAAGTCACACGGCGACGGCGAGCATCACGAGGTCAAGAAGGGCCCCAATGGTGGCGCGCTCTTTTCGCGTGATGGCTATGACGTCGAAATTGGCACGGCCGAATCCAAGGGCGAGGCCCGTATTCGGCTCTGGGTTAGCAAGTCTGGGAAGGCGGTGGCAAATGGCGTGGCAGCGACAGGCCAGCTCGTGCGGGCTACGGGCGAGTCTCAAGCGCTCAAGTTCGTGGTGTCTGGCGACGCGCTGGAAAGCCAACAGCCAGTTGCCGAGCCCCATGTCTTTGACGTGACCGCAAATGTGACCTTGCCCGGTTCGTCTTCGCCACTCGCCGTGCGGCTCTCGAAAGAGGAAGGCAAGATTGAGTTGACAGCGGACCAGCTGGCCAAGACAGGGGTAGTGGTTCAAACCGCGGGCTCGGCAAAGGTCCAGGCTGGCGTCCAGTTCCCCGGCGAAATCCGTTTCAACGAAGACAAGACAGCCCACGTGGTGCCGCGACTGGCTGGCGTCGTAGAGAGCGTTCCGGCCAATATTGGGCAACAGGTTAAGAAGGGACAGGTTCTCGCGGTCATCGCGAGCACCGGACTTTCTGACCAGCGCAGCGAACTGCTCGCAGCACAGAAACGTCTGGATCTGGCGCGTGTCACTTATGACCGCGAGAAGAAGCTCTGGGAACAGAAGATCTCTGCGGAGCAAGATTATCTGAGCGCCCGCAACGCGCTGCAGGAAGCGCAGATCAGTGTCCAGAACGCGCAGCAGAAGCTGACCGCCATTGGCGCCAGCAACAGCTCGACGGCACTCAATCGCTACGAGCTGCGCGCACCGTTCGACGGCATGATCGTTGAAAAGCATATCTCGCTTGGGGAAGCGGTGGCGGACAACGCCAACGTGTTCACGCTGTCGGATCTGTCGTCCGTCTGGGCCGAGTTCGTGGTGTCTGCCAAGGATGTCGAGCGGGTGCGCATCGGCGAAAAGGCGTCGATCAATTCGGCATCGTCCGATGTGAAGGCAGATGGCACCGTTTCATACGTGGGTTCGCTGCTGGGCGAGCAGACGCGGACGGCGAAGGCCCGCGTAACATTGACCAATCCACAGATGGCTTGGCGACCGGGTCTCTTCGTCACGGTCGACGTATTCGGTGCTGATGTCGAGGTGCCCGTTGCGGTGAAGACCGAGGCCGTCCAGGACGTCAATGGCGAGAGCGTAGTCTTTGTCGCGGTTCAAGGTGGATTCGTGCCGCAGCCGGTGAAGGTCGGCCGGACAAACGGCAAGGTCATCGAGATTGTCGAGGGCCTGAAGCCGGGCGCACGTTACGCCGCCGCCAACAGTTTTGTTCTGAAGGCCGAACTTGGCAAATCCAGCGCCGAACACGGCCATTGATACGGGGGAAACAGCAATGTTTGAACGTATCATTAGTTTCGCCATCCAGCAGCGATGGCTGGTCCTGCTCGCCGTGTTTGGAATGGCCGGGTTAGGGATTTTCAGCTACAACCGACTACCGATCGACGCGGTCCCTGACATTACCAACGTTCAGGTTCAGGTCAATACCTCGGCACCAGGCTATTCACCGCTCGAAACCGAACAGCGTGTTACGTATCCGATCGAGGTCGTGATGGCCGGCCTGCCGGGACTCGAACAGACGCGTTCCCTGTCCCGCTATGGCTTGTCGCAGGTGACGGTCATCTTCAAGGATGGCACGGACGTCTATTTCGCGCGCCAACTCGTCAACCAGCGCATCCAGGAAGCCAAGGACAATCTGCCTGAAGGCGTTGTGCCGGCGATGGGGCCTATTTCGACCGGCCTCGGGGAGATCTATCTATGGACCGTTGAAGCCGAAGAGGGTGCTCGCAAAGCTGACGGGACTGCCTATACGCCGACAGATTTGCGCGAAATCCAGGATTGGGTGGTACGGCCGCAACTGCGTAACGTGCCCGGTGTCACCGAGATCAATACTATCGGTGGTTTCAACAAGCAGTACCTGGTCGCGCCGAGTCTTGAACGGCTAGCGTCGTACGGGCTGACGCTGACCGACGTCGTCAATGCGCTGAACAAGAACAACGACAACGTGGGTGCGGGCTACATCGAGCGTAGGGGCGAGCAGTATCTGGTTCGTGCGCCGGGTCAGGTTGCGTCCGAAGACGACATCCGCAACATTATTGTCGGTACAGCGCAGGGGCAGCCGATCCGCATTCGCGACATCGGGGATGTGGAGATTGGCAAGGAACTGCGTACCGGTGCGGCAACCGAGAATGGCAAGGAAGTTGTGCTGGGCACGGTATTCATGCTCATCGGCGAAAACAGCCGGGCTGTGTCAAAAGCGGTCGATGAAAAGGTCGCTTCCATTAACCGTACGATGCCGGAAGGTGTGAAGATCGTAACGGTATACGACCGGACACGTCTGGTCGACAAGGCCATTGCGACCGTCAAGAAGAACCTTCTTGAAGGCGCGGTGCTCGTCATCGTAATTCTGTTCCTTTTCCTGGGTAACATCCGCGCGGCGCTGATTACCGCGACGATCATTCCGCTGGCGATGTTGTTCACCTTCACGGGGATGGTGAACTACAAGATCAGTGCGAACCTGATGAGCTTGGGCGCGCTCGACTTCGGCATCATCATCGATGGCGCGGTGGTGATTGTCGAAAACTGTGTGAGGCGACTGGCGCATGCGCAGGAACACCATGGCCGGCCATTGACGCGCTCCGAGCGGTTCCATGAGGTGTTTGCCGCAGCGAAGGAGGCGCGTCGCCCACTGATCTTCGGTCAGCTCATCATTATGATCGTCTACCTGCCGATCTTTGCGCTGACGGGGGTGGAAGGCAAGATGTTCCACCCGATGGCGTTCACGGTCGTCCTGGCGCTGCTGGGCGCGATGATTCTGTCCGTGACGTTCGTTCCGGCTGCGGTCGCCTTGTTCATCGGCGAACGGGTGGCCGAGAAAGAAAATCGTCTCATGCTCTGGGCGAAGCGTCGCTACGAGCCGCTGCTGGAAAAGTCGCTCGCGAACACGGCCGTTGTATTGACGTTTGCCGCGGTGTCAATTGTTCTGTGCGTGGCCATTGCGGCCCGCCTGGGCAGCGAGTTCATCCCCAATCTGAACGAAGGCGACATTGCCATCCAGGCGCTGCGCATTCCTGGCACGAGCCTGTCGCAGTCCGTGGAGATGCAGAAGACGATCGAGACGACCCTCAAGGCAAAATTCCCCGAAATCGAGCGCGTGTTTGCGCGGACAGGTACGGCGGAGATTGCATCCGATCCGATGCCGCCGAATATTTCGGATGGCTACATCATGCTCAAGCCTGAGAAGGATTGGCCAGAGCCGAAGAAAACACATGCCGAACTGCTGTCCGCCATCCAGGAGGAAGCCGGCAAGATCCCCGGGAACAACTACGAGTTCTCCCAACCGATCCAGCTGCGGTTCAACGAGCTGATCTCCGGGGTCCGCTCGGACGTCGCAGTCAAGATCTTCGGCGATGACAACAACGTGCTCAGCGAGACGGCGAAGAAGGTATCGGCCGTGCTGCAGGGCATCCCCGGCGCGCAGGAGGTGAAGGTAGAACAGACCACCGGCTTGCCGATGCTGACGGTCAAGATCGATCGGGAGAAGGCGGCGCGATACGGGCTTAACATGAGCGACGTGCAAGACGCGGTGGCAACGGGCGTCGGAGGCCGTGATTCCGGAACCTTCTTCCAGGGCGATCGTCGTTTCGATATCGTGGTCCGCCTGCCCGAAGCTGTGCGCGGCGAGGTCGAGGCTCTGCGCCGATTGCCGATTCCGTTGCCAAAAGGAGTGGACGCGAGAACGACGTTTATCCCATTGAGCGAGGTGGCGACGCTGGAAATGGCGCCCGGCCCGAACCAGATCTCGCGCGAGAACGGCAAGCGCCGCATCGTGATCAGTGCCAACGTTCGTGGACGTGATATTGGTT
>NZ_AQPL01000482.1:0-2934 GCF_000395345.1 Cupriavidus sp. WS
ATCAGTGCCAACGTTCGTGGACGTGATATTGGTTCATTCGTGCCCGAGGCGGAAGCGGCTATCCAAAGCCAGGTCAAGATCCCGGCTGGCTACTGGATGACATGGGGTGGCACCTTTGAGCAACTGCAGTCCGCCACCACCCGCCTGCAGGTGGTAGTGCCGGTGGCGCTGTTGCTGGTCTTCGTACTGTTGTTTGCGATGTTCAACAACATCAAGGATGGCTTGCTAGTCTTCACGGGCATTCCCTTTGCGCTGACTGGCGGGATTCTTGCCCTGTGGATACGCGGCATTCCGATGTCCATTACTGCAGCGGTGGGCTTCATCGCGCTGTGCGGGGTGGCGGTGCTCAATGGTCTGGTGATGCTGTCGTTTATCCGATCGCTGCGCGAAGAAGGGCATTCCCTCGACAGCGCGGTCCGAGTTGGCGCCCTGACGCGACTGCGTCCGGTGCTGATGACGGCCCTGGTGGCATCCCTGGGTTTCGTGCCGATGGCCATCGCCACCGGTACGGGCGCTGAGGTGCAACGTCCCCTCGCAACGGTGGTAATCGGTGGCATCTTGTCGTCCACGGCGCTGACCCTACTGGTGTTGCCGGTGCTCTATCGACTTGCTCACCGCAAGGATGAGGACGCGGAAGATACTCGCGAGCCAGTCACTCAGACGCATCAACCGGATCAAGGCCGCCAGCCTGCATGACGTAAATCCTTGGGCGGTCATCGTACCGCCCAATTTTTATAGGAGTTTCTATGGGCGCAGGTCACTCACACGACCATCCCGGTGGCAACGAGCGATCGCTCAAGATCGCCCTTGCGCTGACCGGTACGTTCCTGATTGCCGAAGTGGTCGGTGGTGTCATGACGAAGAGCCTGGCGTTGATCTCCGACGCCGCGCACATGCTCACGGACACCGTCGCACTGGCCATCGCACTGGCTGCTATTGCGATCGCCAAGCGACCCGCGGACAAGAAGCGGACATTTGGCTACTACCGTTTTGAGATTCTTGCCGCGGCCTTTAACGCATTGCTGCTGTTCGGTGTGGCTATCTACATCCTGTACGAAGCCTACCTGCGGCTGAAATCGCCACCTCAGATTGAGTCAACCGGCATGTTCGTCGTGGCTGTGCTGGGCCTGATCATCAATCTCATCAGCATGCGCATGCTGTCCTCCGGGCAAAGCAGCAGCCTGAACGTGAAGGGTGCTTATCTGGAAGTCTGGAGCGATCTGCTCGGGTCGGTTGGCGTCATCGCCGGTGCGATCATCATCCGCTTCACGGGCTGGGCGTGGGTCGACTCCGCCATTGCGGTGCTGATCGGCCTCTGGGTACTGCCTCGCACGTGGATCCTGCTGAAGTCGAGCCTGAATGTGCTGCTCGAAGGCGTACCCGATGACGTGGATCTGGCAGAGGTTGAGAAGCAAATTCTGGCGACGCCCGGGGTAAAAAGCTTCCATGACCTCCACATCTGGGCACTTACCAGCGGCAAGGCGAGCTTGACGGTTCATGTCGTGAATGACACGGCCGTCAACCCGGAAATGGAAGTGCTACCGGAATTGAAGCAGATGCTGGCTGACAAATTCGATATCACGCACGTGACCATTCAGTTCGAACTGGCACCATGCGAACAAGCGGATGCAGCTCAGCATTTCAATGCATCGCCAGCACTGGTCGGATCGAAGTCGCTTGCTGCAGGAGGAAACTAAGGTGCGGGTACTTGTTGTAGAAGACGAACCGCGTACTGCGGAGTATTTGCAGAAGGGATTGTCGGAGTCGGGTTTCGTGGTCGACATCGCGAACAATGGTGGCGATGGGCTCCACATGGCGGAAGAGACCGACTACGACGTCATCATCCTGGACGTCATGCTGCCAGGTATGGACGGGTGGACGGTCATCAAGTCCATTCGATCCAAGTCCGAGACACCCGTACTGTTTCTGACGGCGCTGGATGATGTGGCGGATCGTGTCAGAGGCTTCGAGTTGGGGGCAGACGATTACCTGGTCAAGCCCTTCGCCTTTGCCGAGCTCCTTGCCCGTATCCGGCGTTGCTTGCGCCAAAGCACCTCGAAGGAGTCCGAGCGATTGCGCATTGCCGATCTGGACATCGACGTGCTTGGAAGGCGGGTATTCCGGGGAACTACCCGCATTGAATTGACGAATCAGGAGTTCTCGCTGTTGCACCTGCTCATGCGCCGGAGAGGGGAGGTGCTGTCGCGAACCACGATCGCGTCCCAGGTCTGGGACGTCAACTTCGACACGGATACCAATGTCGTTGACGTCGCGATCCGGCGCCTGAGATCCAAGGTGGATGATCCCTTCGATCAAAAGCTGATCCATACCGTACGGGGAATGGGCTATGTCCTCGACCCAGAGCGCGGCCGGTGACGGAATGAGGCCCGGGACTTCGATAACCCCGCTGTCACTGACGAGGCGGCTTGGGCTCTTCTTTGCATTGGTACTGTCTATCGCGCTGGCCAGCATGGGCGCCTTTGCTTACTACTCGCTCGCCGCGCAACTCGAGGCCAGAGACGATGAGGTTGTAAAGGGAAAACTCGAACAGGTCGAGCATTTCTTGCGCGAGGTGGACGGGGTGCAGGGCGTCCCGGCGGCGCAGCATCGCTTCGATGATCTGGTGCGAGGTTACTCGGACCTCATCGTTCGCGTCACGGCGCTGGATGGCCGGCTTTTGTTTCGCACGGGCAACGATGCATTGCTGGAAGGCACTGACCAAGCGGCGGTCACGGGAAAGTCATCGCTCATGTTCCAGTCCGCCGATGCGGTGTTGGGGCGAGACGGTACGCGGGCGACGGTGTTCGTGGCGAAGTCTGGCGAGGACAGGAAGCAGGTGACTGCGCGATTCCGGACGACGCTCGTGCTTGGTACCACCGTCGGTGTGATATTGACGGCCCTGGTGGGGGCGGCCGAACCTGTCAGATTTTTTGT
>NZ_AQPL01000483.1:0-2895 GCF_000395345.1 Cupriavidus sp. WS
GGCCACGGGTGCCGCGCGCGTCATGCGAACACCTGCAATGCCTGGCTCGGCAGCGCGACCCAGAACTTGTGGCTGCCCGGCGCCGGCAGCAGGTGGCGCTGCTCGCGCAGCACGTCGGCGAACAGCGTGATGCCGGGCAGGCGGTCCGCGGCCAGCATCAGCCGGTAGCGGCTGCCGAGATAGGTCTCGTCGACGATGCGCGCCAGCAGGCGGTTGGGCTCGCCCTCGGCCGGCTGCAGCCTGACCGCCTCGGGGCGGCAGCACAGCCGCGTCGCGTGCTCGGGCGCGGCGCCGGCGCACGCCGGCGACACCGCCAGCTCCACCTCGCCCACGCGAAAGGTGTCGCGCCCGCTGCGCCGGCCCGCGAGCCAGTTGGCCTGCCCGATGAACTCGGCGACGAAGGCCGAGGCCGGGCGCTCGTAGATCTCGCCGGGCGTGCCGGCCTGGGCGATGCGCCCGCCGTCCATCACCGCGATGCGGTCCGCCATCGCCATCGCTTCGTCCTGGTCGTGCGTGACCATCACGGTGGTGACGTTCAGGCGCCGCTGCAGCTGGCGCAGTTCCAGGCGCAGATGCTCGCGCACGCGCGCGTCGAGCGCGGACATGGGCTCGTCGAGCAGCAGCAGCGAAGGCGCCGGCGCCAGCGCGCGCGCCAGCGCCACGCGCTGCTGCTGGCCGCCGGAGAGCTGGCCGGGGAACTTGCGCTCGCTGCCGTCCAGGCCCACCAGCGCCAGCATCTCGCGCACGCGCGCGTCGCGGTGGACGCGGCCCATGCCGCGGCCCGGCAGGCCGTAGGCCACGTTCTGGCTCACCGTGAGATTGGGGAACAGCGCGTAGGACTGGAACAGGATGCCGTAGTCGCGCGACTGCGGCGGCAGGCCGGTCAGCTCGCGCCCGCCGGCATGGATGCGGCCCGCGTCCTCGCGCTCGAGGCCGGCGATGATGCGCAGCAGGGTGGTCTTGCCGCAGCCCGACGGGCCCAGCAGGCACAGCAGCTCGCCCTGCGCCACCGACAGCGACACGCCGTCCAGCGCCTGGAAACCGCCCGCCCCTCCGAAACGCTTGCTGACCTGCTCGACCGCCAGGAACGCGCGGCCCGGCGCGGACTCACCTGCTTGCATGAATGCCCAACCCTTGATGCCATGATGACAGGGGGGCATGTTAGGGACGGCGCGTGCCAGTCATGTGGCAGCCGGGCAAAGAATGCCGATGCGGGTATTGGCGGATTTGCGGGGCGGATTTGCGGGCGGACTGACGGGTGAATCGACGAGCGGACTGGCGAACGAATTGACGAACGGATCGGCCGGCCGCCGCCGCCGCCCTACCCGTTCGACGCCACGCGCGCCGGGCGCGCCTGCATGGTGGCCTCGCCGCCCGCCGCGCAGATCTCCATCAGGCCACCGAGCGGCACCGCCTGGCAGAACAGGTAGCCCTGCACGGCATCGCAGCCGCGCTCGCGCAGGAAGGCGAACTGCGCCGGCGACTCCACGCCCTCGGCCACCACCTGCAGGTGCAGTTGATGGCCGAGCGCGATGATGGCGGCGGCGACGGCCTGGTGGTGCTCGTCGTGCGCCACGTCGTCGACGAAGGACTTGTCGATCTTGAGCTTGTCGATCGGCAGCCGCGTCAGGTAGCTCAGGCCGGAATAGCCGGTGCCGAAATCGTCGATCGACAGGCCCACGCCGAGCGCGCGCACGCGCTCGAAGGTCTCGATGGTCTTGCTGCCGCCCTCGATCAGGATGCCCTCGGTGACTTCGATGGTCAGCGCCCGCGCCGGCAGCCCCGCCGCCTCCAGGCACTGCTTGACCATCGCGGGAAAGCCGGCCTGGCGCAGCTGCAGCGGCGAGATGTTGACCGCCACCTCCAGCTCGCGGCCCAGCTTGCCGCGCAGCTGCTGGATCTCGCGGCAGGCGGTGGCCAGGATCCATTCGCCCAGCGGCATGATGAGCCCGCTCTGCTCGGCGATCGGGATGAACTCGGCCGGCGGGATCACGCCGCGCTCGGGCGTGTCCCAGTGGATCAGCGCCTCCACGCCGGTGATGCGCAGCGTGGCGGCATCGACGATGGGCTGGTAGCGCAGCCGGAACGCGCGCGCGGCCAGCGCGCGCCGCAGCAGGCCCTCGATGGTGAAGCGCGCCATCGAGGCCTCCGCCATCTCGCTGGAGAAGCGGCACAACTGCGCGCCGCCGCCGCGCTTGGCGGCGTACATGGCTGCGTCGGCGTTCTTGAGCAGGTCGGCGAGATTGTCGCCGTCGTCGGGGCACAGCACCATGCCGATCGACGGCGTCAGGCGCAGGCGCTGGCTGCCCAGGCGCAGCTCCTCCGACAGGCGCGCCAGGATCTTGGCCGCGACCAGTTCGGCCTCGCTGTCCTGGGCGATGGCGTCGAGCACCACCACGAACTCGTCGCCGCCCATGCGCGCGACCAGGTCGGCGTGGCGCACGGCGGCCTTGAGGCGGTCGGCGACGATGCGCAGCACCTCGTCGCCGATATGGTGGCCGAGCGACTCGTTGATGCGCTTGAACTGGTCCAGGTCCAGCAGCAGCAGCGCGATGCGCTCGCCCTTGCGCAGCGCGCGCTGCAGCACCAGCTCGGTACGCGCGTGCAGCTGGGCGCGGTTGGGCAGGCCGGTGAGCGCGTCGTGGTGCGCCAGGTGGCGGATGTACTCGTCGGCGCGCTTGCGCTCGGTCAGGTCGTGCGCGATGGCCAGATAGCCGCCGCCGTCCAGCGCCGCGCCCGGCCCCGGCGCCGGCGCGCCCGGCAGCGCGGTGAGCGTCAGTTGCACCGGCAGGCGCGAGCCGCCCTTGCGCACGTAGGTCCATTCCTGCTCGTCGGCCAGCCCCAGGCGCGCCTTGCCGGTCACGGCCGGCAGGCCCGCCGCGACCGGCTCCCCCC
>NZ_AQPL01000484.1:0-363 GCF_000395345.1 Cupriavidus sp. WS
CCCGCCGCGACCGGCTCGCCCAGCTCGCTGGTGAGCGCCGCGGCGCGCGCGGCCACCTCGTCGGCGTCGAGGAAATCGAGATAGCGCATGCGCCCGGCCACCTCGCTGGCCTGGTACCACAGCATGCGCTGGCCGGCGCGGTTGATGCCCGTCACCAGCCCGTCGCGGTCGAAGGTGATCACGCACAGCGCGGTGTGGTCGAGCACGCGCGAGGTGCGCTCGGCCTGCTCGGCCGCCGCCAGCTCGGCGCGGCGCACCGCGCTCAGGTCGGTGACCGTCCACAGCACGCGGCCGGCGCCGGCCGCCGGCACCGGCGTGGCGGTCACGCGCGCCGGGAACACGGTGCCGTCGGCCTTGCGCGCG
>NZ_AQPL01000485.1:0-15324 GCF_000395345.1 Cupriavidus sp. WS
ACGGTGCCGTCGGCCTTGCGCGCGGCCGCGTCGAGCCGGCCCTCGGGGGCGCCCGCGGCCAGCGCCGCCGCGTCCGGCAGCAAGGTGGCGATGGCGACGCCGGCGAACTGGTCCGCCGCCTTGCCGAACATCGCCGCGGCGGCGGCGCTGGCGGTCTGGATGTGGCCGCCGGCATCGCACACGATGAAGGCGTCGGTGGCGCTGGCCAGCCCGGCGCGCTGCAGGGCGCCGTCGGACTGGCGCGCCTGGCGCGCCCGCGCGGCCAGCTGCCAGGCGCGGCGCTGCTGGCGCGACAGCACCAGCACCAGCCAGGCCAGCAGTGCCGAGACCAGCACGCCGCCGGCCAGCACCAGCCAGGCGCGGCGCGGCCGGTGCGCGGCCTCGAAAGCGGGCGTGGTGGCGCCGTGCAGGGTCCACACCCGACCGCCGAAGGCCAGGTCGCGGTCGGCCGCGATCTGCGGCGCGGGCGCGCCGGCCTCGGGCTCGGCGTCGCCGGCCAGGAAGGCGGCCGGCGTGGCGTCGCGCCCGTCGTAGAGCGCCAGCGAGAGCGCGCCGGCGGCCGGCAGGCTGACCCCGCGCAGCAGGTCGTCGAGCCGCAGCGAGGCGTAGACGTAGCCGGCCACCGCCTGGCGCCGCTGCGCGGTGGTGTTCAGCGGCATGCCGTTGGCGTACACCGGCATGTAGAGCACGGCGCCGCGCTGCGGCATCTGCGCCTCGCTCTCGCGCACCAGCTCCAGGCGCGTGGTCAGGCGCGCCTCCCCGCTGTCGCGGGCGGCGTCCACCGCGGCGCGGCGCGCCGGATCGGACAGGATGTCGTAGCCCAGCCCGCGCGTGATGCGCCCGGCAAACGGCTCGACGAAGACGATCGGGGCGTACAGCTCGCGCGCGCCGCGCGGGTAGACCTCGAACACCGGCAGGCCCTCGCGGCGCATGGTCTCGCCCAGGCGCTCGAGGTCGCGCGCCGCGGTCAGGCGCGCGAAGCCGATCGAATGGGTGCCGGCCGGCAGGTCGTCGATCTGGGCGGTGTACAGGTAGCTGCGCCACTGCGCGCGCGTGGCGTTGGGATCGGCCGCGAACAGGCCGGTGGTGCCGCGCAGCAGTTGCTCGTTCTCCTGCAGGCGGCGCTGCAGGGCGGCGTGGACCGGCGCGTAATAGCCGTCGAAGTCGGCGCGCGCCGCCTCGCGCTCGAGCGCGCGCATGGCGTGCCAGGCACCGCCCGTAGCGAGCGCGCCGGCGGCCGCCGCCAGCAGGGACAGCAGCACGGGCGAAAGTGAGGGCAGTTTCATGTATGGTCCTGGCGCGGATGGAAGCCCTCGGAGCCTCGCCCTGCCGCTGCAGGGCTACGAGGCACTATACCTTGGCGGCCGGGCCTCGCCCAGCCCCGGCGCGCCCGCGCAACGTGCGGCGCCACACGCACACGCGCGGCGGCCGGCGCGCGCGCATGCCGGACTCGCGCCCGGCCGGCGCTTGTGGTAGGGTTGCCGCACCCGCAACCCTGTCGTAGCCGGATTTCCCGGCAGCCCAGCGGGGCCGGCCGGCCGCAAGGCGCGTGCCGCCCCCCGACTCCGCCGGCTCGCATGTCATTCGTTTCGCTTTCCCTGAAAGCGCGTCTCGCGCTGATCACCACGGCGCTGGCCGCCGTGCTCGGTACCGGCATCGTGCTGGCCTCGCTCCATTACGCCCACAACGACCTGCGCGCCGCGCTGCAGGACCAGCAGGACTCCATCGTCAAGCTGGCCGCCAGCCAGCTCGACACCGCGATGGAAGACCGCATCACGCTGCTGTCCCACCTCGCGCCGCAGCTGGCGGACCAGCTGACGCTGCCCACCCCGGCGCTGCGCCGCCTGCTGGACAGCCGCATCCCGATCCCCGGCACCTTCAACTCCTACATCATCGCCGACGCCCAGGGCCGCATGCTGGGCCAGCCGGGCGTGCCGGTCAGCATCGCCGACCGCGACTACTTCCGCGAGGCCGCGCGCACGCTGGAGCCGGTGGTCTCGGCGCCGATCCGCGCCCGCACCAACGGCACCACCGGCGTGCTGGTGACGGTGCCGATCCTCTCGGCGCAGGGCGAGTTCCGCGGCCTGCTGGGCGGCTGGCTGAACCTGGCCAGCGCCAACTTCCTGGTCGAGATCACCCACAACCGGCTCGGCACCACCGGCTTCTACTGCCTGGTCTCGTCCGGGCGCGCGCCGGTCTACGTGCGCCACCCCGATCCGGCCCGCGCCATGCAGCCGGCGCGCGCGCTGGGCGACACCTGCGGCGCGGACAACCGCAACGGGCGCATCGAGTTCCTCTGGCCCGAGCGGCCGCTGATCGCGCGCTACCTGATGGAGAGCACCGGCTGGGAGCTGGTGGCCGTGCTGCCCGCGCAGGAAGCCTTCGAGCCGCTGCACGCCATGCAGGCGCGCTTCCTGTGCCTGGCGCTGCTGGCGCTGGCGGGGGTGGCGCTGATGATCTGGCTGACCGTGCGGCACCTGCTGGCGCCGCTCACGCGCCTGCGCCAGGTGGTGCGCGAGAGCGCCCACGACCTGGCCGCCTACGAGCGCCTGCCGGCCCAGCAGCACGACGAGATCGGCGACCTCGCGCGCGCCTTCGGCCAGCTCATGCGCGACCTGCGCGAGCGGCGCGAGCAGCTCGACCTGAGCGAGCGCCAGCTGCGCGCCGTCACCGACACGCTGCCCGCGCTGCTCGGCTTCATCGACACCGAGGAGCGCTACCTGTTCAACAACGCGGCCTACGAGCGCACCTTCGGCATCCCGCTCGACAAGCTGCGCGGCATGACCGTGCGCGAGGTCGTGGGCGAGACCCGCTACACGCGCGCGCGGCCGTTCCTGCAGAAGGCGCTGGCGGGCACCGCCGTGACCTTCGAGGTGGAGGACAGCGATCCCGAGTACCGCTGCATGGAAACCAGCCTGCGCCCGGAATGGAATGCCGACGGCAGCCAGGTGATCGGCGTGCACGTGCACGTGCAGGACGTGACCCAGCGCAAGCTGGAGACCATGCGGCTGTCGCGCATCTCGCGCCTGGACCACCTCACGCAGCTGCTCAACCGCAGCGCGTTCGAGTCGCTGCTGCAGGCGGCCATGACGCGCAGCCGCGAAGGCGGCCGGCTGATGGCGCTGCTCTACCTCGACATGGACCGCTTCAAGGCCGTCAACGACTTCCACGGCCACATCACCGGCGACCTGCTGCTGCAGGCGTTCGGGCGGCGCCTGCAGCGCTGCGTGCGCGAGCGCGACGCGGTGGCCCGGCTCGGCGGCGACGAGTTCGCCGTGGTGCTGGAGGACATCGGCGCCGCGGCCAACGCGCGGCGCATCGCCAACGCCATCGTGATGTCGGTCAGCCGGCGCTTCTTCATCGACGGCGTGTTCGCCGACGTGGACGTGAGCATCGGCGTGGCGCTCTACCAGGGCGCGCCGATGCCCGACCAAGAACTGATGCGCCAGGCCGACACCCTGCTCTACCGCGCCAAGGCCGCGGGCCGCGGGCGCTTCGAGATCGGCCCGCCCGAGCTGCTGCCGCAGGACGCGGGCGGCGCGTGGCCGCAGGATACGCCGGACCTCTAGGCGCGGCGGCCTCGCCCGCGTCTCTGGCCTCTGCGGCCTCTGTGGCCTCTATTCGCCCTCGAACGGCACGTGCTTGCCGTCGCGCGACTGGTAGCCGAGCTTGGTGTCGGCGCCCATCATCTTTTCCCAGGCCACCATCGCGTCGGCCACGGCGTTGGGCTCGCCCTTGAACACCAGCACGTCGTTGCCGCAATTCGGGCACTGGCCGCCGAACACGGCGTCGATGCCGCGCAGGTT
This sequence comes from Cupriavidus sp. WS, assembly GCF_000395345.1. Lineage (NCBI taxonomy): Bacteria > Pseudomonadati > Pseudomonadota > Betaproteobacteria > Burkholderiales > Burkholderiaceae > Cupriavidus > Cupriavidus sp. WS. The sequence continues at coordinate 3,807 of NZ_AQPL01000485.1, forward strand.
GGGCGCGTCGATGGCGTCGAAGGTGCCGAAGGCGGTCTTGCATGCGCCGCACACCAGTTGGGCGGGCCGCAGGGCCGCCAGTTTTGCGCGGGCCTGCTCCGCGCGCTCCGCCTGGCTGCCCCGGCGTTTTGCTTCACCCATGATTCACTTCCTTCGCGCGCGCCGGCTGGCGCGCGCTTTCTCCAAGCATTGACTGTGGCCGGCGGCGCCGCTCAGAACGGCAGCGGGCCGACCGCGGATTGCGGCGGCACCGGCGGGAACGCGATCGGCGCGGTCTGGCGTTGCAGCGCATAGCGCACATAGACGCCGGCGTACCACTGGCGGTAGTCGCGCGCGTTGTCGAGCCCGAGCAGGCCGCCCACGTAGAGCTGCTGCGCCGCCTGGTACTCGGCCGATCCGACCAGATTGTAGGCCAGGCCGGTCTTCGACTGGCCCTGGTAGACCGCGCTGGACGAGCTGGTCAGGTTCCGGCCGTTGGCCGTGGCCATCGCCGCGTTGGCCGCCGACTGCGCCGCGGCGTCGGTCGGGAAGTAGTTCGAATCGTCCTCGCGGAAGGCCTGCATGCCCAGCGCGCCGCGCACATGGTAGGCCAGCCGGCCGCTGCGCCCGGTGAGCGACAGCGGCACCGTCACCGCGAAATAGGTCTGCGGGCTGAAATAGCCGCCCTGCCCGAAGGTGAAATAGCGCAGGTTGTCCGCGTAGCCCATCGAGGTGAAGTTCACCCCGCTCATGAGGCGCTGGTCCGGCTTGTCGATCACGCGCAGATAGAAACCGCCGCCGCCTTCCCAGCGCGTGTTGCGCTTGACGTCGTGGCCGGTCAGCAGGCCATAGCCACCGTAGCCGTACAGGCCGAAGAAGCCGTCGTCCCAGCCGAGGTCGGCGCGCGCGCTGCTGTTCATCACGCCGCCCCATTGCAGGCCGGTGCGCTCGTCGCGCACGCCCGCGTAGGACAGCAGGCTGTCCGTCACCGGCCGGCGCGAGGCGCCGAGCGACAGCGTGGCGCGCTGCGTGAGCGGCAGGTTGAGCCTGGCGCCGGCATTGACGTCGGTGTAGCGGAAACCCAGCGGCGTGCTGCCGACGTCGGCGGTGAAGCGCTCCGATTCGTAGGCCACGCCGAGCGCCACGCCGAAGGCGTTCTGCGGGCCGGCCGAGGCCGACCGCAGCGGCGCACCGGCCAGGTTGACGGGCGCGCCGTTCACGCCGTAGGCCAGCGGGCCGCCGCCGAAGCGCGAGGCGCTGTTGAAGTCGGCGCCGACCGAGCCGCTGTCCAGCGCCACCGGGGTCACGCGCGCCGCCAGCTTGCCGTTGCCGGCGGCGATCTTGGCTTCGGCCACCACCTGCATCTCGGTGAGCTGGCTCATGCCGGAGTCGCCCGTGCGCCCGCGCAGCATGGGGCCGCCGGCGAGCGTGCTGGCGCGCTGCGCCTCGATCTCGCCGAGTTCCTGCTGCGCGGTGCGGGGGCCGGTCGGGCTGGCCTGCGAGTCCGCGTCGGCCAGCCACGGCGCGCGCGCCTGCGCGCCAAACGGCTGGCGCGCGGGCACGGCGGCGGCGGGTTCGGCGACCGTGGCCACGGCGGCGGGCGCGGCCTGCGCCGGGTACTGGTTCGGGTACTGGGCCGCCGGATATTGCGCCGGATATTGCGCCGGATACTGGACCGGGTATTGCGCCGGAGCCGGAGACGCGTACTGGGTATCCTGCGCCGCCGCGGTGGCGCGGCTGGCCGCGGTGGCCTTGCCGCGCGTGGCGGTGGTGGCTGCGCGCGCGCGCAGCGGCGCGGGCGCCTGTTGCGGATAGTAGGCCTGCGGCTGCTGGGGCATGGGCGCCGCGGCCGGCGCGGCTGGCGCGCTGCCGGCCGGCATCGGGATGTAGGGCTGGCCATACGCCTGGCCGCCGGCGCTCGCCGCCGGCGCGGCCTGCGCCACCGTGGGCGCCGGCACCGCGAGATACGGCGCCTGCGAGCCGGGCGGCGGCAGTTGCGAGACCGCGCGCTGGCCCGGCAGGCCGACGAAGGGATTGGACGGCACGCGGTCGAACCCGGCGGCGCCCGCGCGCGCGCCCGGCGGCGCGCCGGCGGCGGCCTCGGCCGCCACCGCGGCGCGGAAGTAGTCCGCCGCGCGCGAGGTCTTGCCCTCGGCGCGGTAGAGCCTCCCGGCGGCGGTCAGCACCTTGGGCGACTTTGGCGCCTGCGCCAGCGCCATCTGCAGCGTGCCCTCGGCCCAGCTGAATTCCTTGGCGGCGGTGGCGGTGCCGATCGCGGCCAGCATCAGGTCGAGGTTGCGCGGGTCTTTTTCCAGCACGCTCTCGTACAGCGCGAGCGCCTGCTTGTTGTCGCCGGCCTGCGCGTACATGCGCGCCAGGCTGGCGCGCACGGCGCCGTTGCCGCCGCGCTCGGACAGCGCCGGGGCCAGCATGTCGTAGGCGGCCACGAGGTCGCCGCTCTCGGTGAGCGCGTCGGCCTGGCGCACGATGTAGGCCACGCGCAGGTCGTCGTAGTCCTTGCGCTGCTGCGGGTTCAGCGCCGCGCCGGCGAGCTGGCGCAGCACGCCGGCCAGCTCCACGTCCTGGCGGGTCTTGAGCAGGATGGCGGCGTATTGCAGCTGCATGCCGGTGTCGGGCCGCGGCGTGCGGCTCATCACGCTGCGCATCAGCGCCAGCGCGCGCGGCTCGTCGCCGGCGTCGGCATAGGCCAGCGCCAGCGCGCCGAGCTGGTCGGCGTCCTGCTGCGCGTAGCGTTCGGCGTCCTGCAGCACGGCGCGCGCGGCGGATTGCTGGCCGGCGGCGGCCAGGCCGCTGGCGCGCTCGGCCTCGGCATGCACCCACAGGCGGCGCTGCAGGGTGCCCATGTCGCGCGTGCGGCTCTGCGGCGGTACGCGCTCGAGCGCGTCGAGCCCGGCCTGCCATTCGCCGGTCTCGGCGCTCAGCAGCGCGCTGGCGTAGAGCGCGTCGGGCATGTTGGGGTTGGACAGCAGCAGGCCGTCCATGATGCTGCGGGCCTGTTCCTTGAGGCCCATCGACGCATAGGCGCGCGCCGCGTCGAGGCGCACCCACGGGTTGGTGGGGTCGGCCGCCATCGCGTCTTCGAGCGCGCGCCGCGCGCCGGCGGTGTCGCCGCGCTGCAGGGCCGCGCGCGCCTGGCCGCGCGCCTCGTCGGCGCGCAGCCTGCCGAGCGAGCCCACTTTCTCCTGCTGGGCCGGCGTCAGGTCCTGCACGATGGCGAGCGCCTCGGCGCCCTTGTTCTGCGCCGACAGCACGCCCACCAGCCCGCGCGTGGCGTCGGGGTTGTCGGGCTGCTGCTTGAGCACGCGCCGGTAGGCGGCCTCGGCCTGCGCGTACTGGCCGTCCTCGGCCATCACGTCGGCCAGCGCCACCTGCGCGGACGGCTCGCGCGCGTCGAGCTTGACGGCGCGCTCGAGCAGGCGGCGCGCCTCGGCGCGGTTGCCGCCGTTGCGCGCGGCGGTGGCCTGCTCGGACAGCAGCCAGTAGGTGGCGCTGTTCTGCGCGCTGCGGTAGCGCGTGCCGGCGCCGCGCCGGGCGGCCTGGTCGAGGAAATCCACCGCCTCGGCGAACTTCTCCTGCTTGAGGCGCAGCACGCCCATGCCGCCGAGCGCGTCGGCATCCTCGGGGCGCTGCGCGAGCGCGGCCTGAAAGCGTTCGCCGGCGCGCTCCAGGTCGCCGGCGTCCAGCGCGTCGAAGCCCTGCTGCACGATCTGGCGCGCCGGGTTGGCGGCGGCGCCGGCACCGGCGCCGGCCGCGCGGGTGGACTCCTGCTGCTGCTGCGCCTTGACCGCGTCGAGCTTGGCGCGGATGGCGGCGTCGTCCGGATGGCCGGCCAGCCAGGCCTGGTACAGCGGCGCGTCGGCCGGGCGCCCGCCCAGCCAGGTCAGCGCGCGCTGCCAGCTCTGCGCGGCGGGGCCGGCTACGTCGGTGCCCTTCGAGAGCGCCTCGAGCTGGCGGATGCCTTCGCGGCGCGTGGACTCGCGGTAGGTGAGGTGCTGCGCCAGCGCGAGCTGCGCGCGGTTGTCGGCGGGGTTGGCGCGCGCCAGCTGCTCGAGGCCCTTGCGCGCCGCTTCCCAGCCCTGCGCGGTGCCGCCCAGGGTCTGGTAATACTCCAGCGCGAGATCGCCCTGCGGCACGGCGCCGCCGGCGGCCTGCTGGTAGCGCCTGACCGCTTCCTCGCCCTGGCCGCTGCGCGCGAGCTGGCGGGCCTGCTCGATCTGCTGGCTGGTGCCGCCGCCGCTGATGATCTGCGTCAGGCGCGCGATCTGCGGCGAGCCGGGCTGGGCCTTCTTCAGGCGCTCGAGATAGGCGCGCGCGCCGTCGGCGCGGCCGGCCTCGGCCTCGGACACGCCCATGCCGTAGAGCGCCTCGGGCTGGCTCGGGTTGAGCCGCAGGATCTTCTGCCACGCTTCGGCGGCGCGGTCGCCGCGGCCGCGCTCCTGCCAGTACTTGCCCTGGTCCACCAGCAGCTTGACCGGGTCTTCCTGCGCGGCGGCGGCGGTGGCGAACGCGGCCAGCAGGCTCAGCGCGAGCGTCTTCGCGCGCCGCCTGCCGGCGGCCTGCCCGCGCGCCGCGGGCATCGTGCGTCCGTTCATGGCCGGGCGCTTGCGGTTCTGCATGTCTTCTCCCACTCCAGCTCCAGTTGGCCCGAGGGCGCGAACCGGTAGCGGCCTTCGGCAAAGCCGAGGCCGAATAATCCCAATACGGTGTCGTAGTACGTGGCCGCGGACTTGCCGCCGCCGGCGTCGAGCATGGTCTCGGCGCGCGCGCGCTGCACCGCCGCGGCCGGCGAGCCGGCGGCCTGCAGGAACGGCACCAGCGCGGCGGAGAAGCCAGCCGGGCCGTCGCCTTCGAGCGCGCCGCCGTCGGCGTGCATGCGCTCGGGCGGCGCGGCGCGGCCCGCCATGCGCTGCGCGTGCGGCGCCAGCGCCTTCATCAGCGCGCGGCCCGCGGCGTCGCCGCGCGGCGTCATGCCGGCCCACAGGTAGACGCGGATGGCGTCGTAGCTGCTCACGTCGCCCTTGACCGGGTCGGTGAGAAAGCCGGTGCCGCCCTGGTCGGCGCGGTAGGCGGACCAGTCCGGCACGATGCCCTGCCTGGCCACCGCTTCGGCCAGCCGGCCGGCCTGCGTGGCCAGCGTGCCCCACGGCCCGGACGGGTCGGCGCCGGCCAGCCGGCGCAGCAGCGGCACCGGCAGGTAGCTGGCATTGAGGCGCCACTGGCGCGGGCCGTCTTCGCTGCCCTCGGCAAACCCCTGCGGGGCGGGCAGCAGCATGGCGCCGAAGCCGGGCAGCGACGCCACCTCCTGCTGCGCCGCCAGCTTGAGCAGCGCGCGCGCCTGCGTGGCGTAGCGCGGCTCGCGCCACAGGCGCGCGGCCTCCAGCAGCGCGAACGCGAACCACAGGTCGGCGTCGGAGGCGGCGTTGGCGTCGATCACGCCCCACGAGCCGTCGCCGCGGCGGCCCCACTGCCACGCGGGCAGCTTGTCCTGCAGGCTGCCGGCGCCGAGGTTGGCGATGCTCCACTGCCACAGGCGGTCGAAGGTGGCGCGGTCGTTGGCGACCAGCGCGAACACCATGCCGTAGGACTGGCCTTCCGAGGTGCTGTGCTGCTCGCGCGTGGACGGGTCGAGCACGCGGCCGTCGGCTTGCACGAAGCGCGCCAGGAACTGCTGGTACAGCGGCCACGGGCAGGCCGCGGGCGCGGCCGCCGCGGCGCCGGCCCAACCACCCAGCGCGCCCAGCGCGCCCAGCGCCGGCAGACCCGCCAGCCAGCGCCGGCGCGACCGGTTCACCATCATTGCACCCCCTGGTTGCGCCGGTTGGCGCGCGCGCGCAGCGTCAGGAACAGCAGCGTCGCCAGCAGCAGCGCGGCGGCGCCGGTCATCAGCACCAGCGCCAGCGGGCGCCGCGACAGCCACCATTCCACGTAGGTCCACGGCGCCAGCCTGCCCACGTAGTAGTTCTGCTCGGCGGCCAGGCTGTCGACGTCCTTGCCGTGCACCAGCGCCAGGCTGCCCTGCACGTGGACCACCTGATCGGGGTCGAGCAGCGCCTCGGTCATCGCCTGCAGGCCCTGCGGCGCGTTGCTGACCAGCGCCACCACACTGCGCCCGGAGGCCAGCGGCGACTCGAACGCGCTCAGCGCGGCGTCGGTGCCGGCGCTGGTGAGCGACAGGCGCGTCTCGACCGGGCGGTCGCGCGTGACGTCGGCGCCGTTCCACCAGCCCGCCACGGTGGACACGATGTCGGACATGGTGAAGCGCTTCTCGTTGCCCGCCAGCGAAACCGGCATGCGCTCGGCCCACTGCGTGAACAGCGGCTGGTTCTGCGTGGTGCCGATCACCAGCAGGTCGCGCGCGGCCTGCTGGGCGACCTGCGCCGCGCCAGACACGGCCACGCCGGTGGCGGGATAGCCGGTGGACTCGCCCATGCGGCCCATCAGCGTGAGATAGGCCGTGTAATCCTCGGCGCCGGGCTTGTCCGGCAGGATCACCGCGGTCTCGGACAGGTCGGCCAGGCGCGTGAACGGGAAACCGCTGTTGCCGAACACGGCCAGGTCCGGCAGCGCGATGAAGTGCGACAGGCCGGTGATGTCGATGGTCGAGTCCGGGTCGATGGCGCCCTTGACGTTGTCGAGCATCACGTCCTTGCAGGCGCCCTGCTTGAGGTAGTCGTAGTAGAAATGGAACTGCAGCTGCGACTGCGCGGGCAGCATGAACAGCGGCAGCGCGATGCGCTCGTGCACCGGCACCGAGCCGTCCGGCAGCACCTTGGCCAGCAGCTGGCTGGCGCGGCCGTCCTGGTTCTTGAGCGCGCGCAGCGGATAGGCGCGCAGGAACTGGCGGTTGACGTTGACGTTCAGGGTGGACTTGTCCACCACCGGGCGCGGCGTGTAGCGGTAGTGCAGGTCGATCGGGATGCCCTTGTCGCGCCAGCCGAACAGGTCCGGCGGCAGGCGGAAGTTCACGCGCACCAGGTCCGGGTTGTAGCCCGAGACGTTGAGGTCGCGCACCTCGGTCAGCTCGCCGAAGCGCACCGGGCGGTCGCTGCGGATCCAGTTGGGCGCGTCGTAGGGCACGCGCGGCGCGACCTCGTCGAAGCGCGAGATGGTGGCGCTCTGCCCGGACAACGCGCGCGCGCCCAGCGTGAGCGCGCGCGCTGCGGTCTTGAGCTCGGCGCTGTCGCGGCCCATCACCAGCAGCAGCTTGGCGTTGGCGTCGCCCGGATTGGGCACCACGGCCAGCGTCGGGCCGCCGATGGCGGGCAGCGCGACGCCGGCGGGCTTTTCCTCGCCGGTGACGAACACCACCGCGTTGCCGCTGGCCGGCACCTGGTTGAGCAGCGCGCCGAACGACGCGCCGCGGTAGCCGGCCAGCGCGCCGAACCACGACGACACCGCGCCCGCGGCCTCCAGCGTGGCCGCCGACGGCGCGCCCGCGAACACGAACGGCAGCCGCAGGCGGCCGACGTCGCGGCGGTCGAAGAACGGCAGCGGCAGCAGCGACAGCTCGTTGGCCAGCGCCACCGGCGCCACGGTCAGCTCCAGCACGCTGCTGTTGCCCACCGTGGCCCACAGGCTGGAATGGAACGGATCCTCGCAGTCGGTGGTGTAGTGGCCGACCAGCTCCAGGTTGAGGCGGTTGAATTCCGTGATCAGGCGCGGCTCGATGGCGAGGTCGCGCTCCTGGCTGGTGCCCGCGCCCTCCTTGGGCACGGGCACGCTGGCGGCCACTTCGCCGTTGACCATCACGTTGATGTGCGACAGCGCCGGGATCAGCGCCGGCGAATAGGTGTAGCGCAGCTTGAGCCGGGCGGCGGTCACCACTTCGTCGGCGCGGATCGAGAACGGCACGCCGTTGATGGCGTCCACGCCGCGCAGCTGGAACGGCGCGTCGGCGCCGAGCTGCTTGAGCGTGAACTGCACCGTGCGGCTGGCCGCGCGCGGCGCGGTGGCGGCACCTGCGGCGCCGGCGGGGATGGCGGTGGCCGCCGCGGGCGCCGGCGGGACCACGGTGTCGCGGCTGGTGTCCGGCAGCGTGGCGCGCTGGGCGCCGGCGGGATGCGCCGCCAGCAGGGTGAAGGCGAGGATGGCGCCCAGGCGGGTCAGCGCGGGCAGGCGTGGTTTATGGTTCAGGCGCATTCGTCTCTTGAGCCGGTGGTCCGTGGCGTGTGTGCCGGGCCGGGCCCGGGCAGATGGTCAGTTGGTGGAGGCGCCGGGCTCGGGGCGGCGCAGCAGCCGGCGCATCTCGCGCCCGAGATGGAACATCATGTTGTGGAAGCCGAGCATGCCGATGCGCAGGATCTGGCCCGCGGCCAGCCCCGGCGCGTCCAGGCGCTTGCGGCCCCAGGAGCCGACCCACGCGTCGGCGCGCGCGAAGGTGCACTGGATGAAGGCCATCTCGTCGCGCGGGCTCATCTCGCCCAGCACCAGGCCGGTGTGCGACTCGCCCTGGAACACCACCTTGGCGGGGAACATGTGCTCGTCGTCCTGCAGGTACAGCGAGATCTGCACCGGCTCGCCCACCGTCGCCGTGACGCCCGGCGGCAGGCGCATGCCGATGCCGCCTTCGGCGAAGTCGATGGTCTCGCACACGGTGGTGCGGCCGTCGGCGAAATGCAGCGTGGCCGGCAGCGTCATCGCCACGCGGTGCGCCACGCGGATCTGCCGCGTCTCGCTAGCCACGGCGATGGAAGCGCCGAGGATGACGAGGTTGTAGCAGGTCCAGATCAGGTTCAGCACCACCGTGGTGGCCTCGAACTGGTTCCACAGGAACAGCCGCAGCAGACCCACCCCGATGCCCAGCAGGTTGAGCAGCAGCAGCACCAGGTAGGGCCGCGAGATCTCCCAGTCGAAGTAGGCTTCCTCGATCACCCCGCCCTTGGGCGTGACGTTGAACTTGCCCGCGGCCGGGTTGAAGAAGGCCACCAGCACCGGCCGCATGATGTACCACGCCAGCACCGACTCGTACACCTCGTTCCAGAACGAATGGCGGAACTGGCCCTGCACGCGCGAGTTGGTCATGTTGGCGTGCAGCAGGTGCGGCAGCGCGAAGGTGGCGATGGTCAGCGCCGAGGCCTGGATCACGTGCGCGCCGAACAGCAGGTAGGCCAGCGGCGCGGTCAGGAACACCAGCCGCGGCAGCCCGTAGAAGAAGTGCAGCATGGCGTTGAGGTAGCACATGCGCTGCCAGATCGTCAGCCCGGGGCCGAGCAGCGGGTTGTCGAGCCGGCAGATCTGCGCCATGCCGCGCGCCCAGCGGATGCGCTGGCCGACGTGCCCGGACAGGCTCTCGGTGGCCAGCCCCGCCGCCTGCGGGATCGCCAGGTAGGCGGTGCCGTAGCCCTTGCGGTGCAGCTTGAGCGCGGTGTGCGCGTCCTCGGTCACGGTCTCCACCGCGATGCCGCCCACCTCCAGCAGCGGCGCGCGGCGGATGATGGCGCACGAGCCGCAGAAGAAGGTGGCGTCCCACAGGTCGTTGCCGTCCTGCACCAGGCCGTAGAACAGCTCGCCCTCGTTGGGCACTTCCTGGAACGTCTGCAGGTTCTTCTCGAACGGGTCGGGCGAGAAGAAATAGTGCGGCGTCTGCAGCATGGACAGCCGGCGGTCCTTGAGGAACCAGCCCATGCAGATCTGCAGGAAGGAGCGCGTGGGGATGTGGTCGCAGTCGAAGATGGCCACGTACTCGCCGTTGGTGTCCTTGAGCGCCTCGTTGATGTTGCCGGCCTTGGCGTGGCGGTTGTGGTTGCGGGTCACGTGGGTGACGCCGACCTTCTCGCAGAACGCGCGGAATTCCTCGCGCCGGCCGTCGTCGAGCACGTAGACGTTGATCTTGTCGCGCGGCCAGTCCAGCGACATGGCGGCGAACACGGTGGGCTTCACCACCGAGAGCGGCTCGTTGTAGGTGGGGATGAAGACGTCCACGGTCGGCCAGGTGGCGCTGTCCGCCGGCATCGGCACCGGGCGGCGCTGCAGCGGCCACGCGGTCTGGAAGTAGCCCAGCATCAGCACCGTGAAGGCATACAGCTCGGCCAGCACCAGCCCGATGCCGAACACCGCGTCGAACAGGCCGCCCAGGCCCACGGTCTCGGTCAGCCGCCAGTACATGTAGCGGCTGGAGGCGATCACCGACAGCACCACCATCACCAGCGTGGCGAGATGGCCCTTGAGCCGGTTGAGCCATACGGCAAGCGCGAAGCACACCGCGGCGAAGCCCACCTGCTGCCAGAAGTCCAGCGGCACGGTGGCGACCAGCGCGAACAGGCACAGCGCGACCACCAGCGCCAGCACGCGCATCGGGATGCTGTCCCACAGCGGCATCTCGACGAAGGCGAGGCCCAGGCGCCGCACCTTGGCCGACAGCGCGTTGGGGCGGGTGGCCGCCGGCGCCGCGGCCTTGCCGGCGGCGGCCTTGCGGGATCTGGCGGGCTTCACGCGGCTTCTCCATGTGCGGCCAGCGCCTGGCGCAGCCGGTCGGCACAGCGCAGCAGGTCGTGCGTGGCCTGGCTGTGGGGGTTGTATTCGAGCACGCTGCGGTCGTAGGCGAGCGCCTCGGCCACGGCCTGGTCCTGGTGGACCACGCCGAGCACGCGCTCGCCGAGCTGGGCGCGCAGCGTCTGCACCACGTCCTTGCCGAGCTGACGGCTCACGTCCACCTGGTTGATCACCAGCACGTGGCCCACGTAGTCGGGCCGGCCTTCGCAATACGTGCGGATCAGGTCTTCCATCAGCGGCAGCGCGGCATAGGAGGCGGCATCCGGCAGCGCCACCATCACGCACACCTGCGCGCACGACAGCGCCTGGCGCATGTAGGGCGAAGGGCCGGGCGGGGTGTCGATCACCACGATGTCGTCGTGGCCCAGGCCCAGCGCGCCGAGCTGCGCGCGCAGCCAGCCGGGATGGGTGACGAGATGCGCTTCGAACGCCGAGCGGTCCGCCTCGTTGAGCGCGCCGAACGGCATCACCAGCGCGCTCGAGCGGCCGCGGTACAGGCTGGGCTCCCAGGGCTCGCCCGCCAGCGTGGCGCGCGCGTGGCCGCCGACTTCCTGCGGCGGCATGCCGAAATGCAGCCGCAGCGCGTTCTGCGGGTCCAGGTCGACGGCGAGCACGCGCTCGCCGGCGGCGGCCAGCGCCTCGGCAAGGTTGGCCGACAGCGTGGTCTTGCCCACGCCGCCTTTGGCCGATACGACGGCAATGATTTTCACGAGCGGTTCAGCCGGTCTAGGAATGAGCGTCGTCCGGGCGCGCGTTCGGCAGCCGGGGCCGGTTCCGGGCGGCCTTCGAGCCGTGCGAAGATCCGCGACAGCTCGGTGCCCGCGGCGGGCGCCGGCGAGGCAGCGGGCGCGGACGGCGCGAACGGCACGGACGATATGGACGACAAGAGCGGCGCAGGCGGGGCGGGCGGCGGCGCAGGCTCCCAGGCCGGCGGCTGAAGCGGCGCGGCCACGGCCGGCGCCGCATCGGCCGCGCGCGCCGGCGGCGGCGTGCCGCCGGGGGTGCGGAAGCGCGGCTCCATCGCTGC
>NZ_AQPL01000486.1:0-18639 GCF_000395345.1 Cupriavidus sp. WS
ACAAAAAATCTGACAGGTTCAAAAAATACAGCCCCGACAGAAAGAAGAATAGAGGCATGTGAAAGGAATAGACTGCCGAGTCAAGGAACGAGAACGATGTCGCATCCGACCAAATCCCTGCGCTATGCAATCCCCTTGCGACATGCCCGTACACGACCAGGATGATGCCGATTCCCTTGGCGTTATCCACCCATACATCCCTGCTCATGGCGCTCTCCTTTAACCATGTCATGCCACTTAGTGGCTGCAGCATATACAAGGGAGAGAGAATTACGTTCCCCTCTTAACGGTAATAACAACCACAAGCTTCGCACGTTACGCGTAGCTAGACATTGCCGAAAAGTCATTGGGGGACAACTGTGTGGGGCAGATCGAGGAAGGTGGACGGGACGGCCCGGCAAGACACGCCGGGCGGCACGGTCGGGGCACTGTTGGAAGAATGCCGCATTCTAGCCCCGCGCGCGGCCCGGGTGGGCAGGTTGCATCACCGGGAACCGGCATCGCGCGGCCTTATCGCAACGCGCCACTGCGGCATGCCCGGGCCGGCGCACCGCTTCTGCTAACCTGTGAACCGGGTCAGTCGCTCGCGGCGGAGGACGGGCAGCCCGGCGGAGTCGCGCCGGGCAGCATGGCTGGTCCGCACACCAATAACAAGATAATCATGCGGCACTCCTTAAAGTATCGGGTAGCCATTGCGACGGCTGTCGTGGTGACGCTCATTGTCCTGGCGCGCGCGCTCTTCGCGCAGTATTACGCCTTCCAGGGCCTCACGGAACTGCGCCAGAGCCAGCAGGACACCCTGGTCAGGATGGTCGCCGGGCAGCTCGACGAGAAATTCGAGGCGCGCGCCACCGACCTGCGCCGCCTGGCGAGCCAGCTCCAGCCCATGCTCGGCCAGCCGCCCGCCGTCATGAAGCGCTTTGCCGCGCAGGCGGTGTCCATGCCGCAGAACTTCAACGCGGTGTTCCTGGTCTGGCCCGACGGCGAGATGGCCTTCAGCACCGCCGTGCCCGACGGGCAGCGCATCCACCTGGGCGACCGCGATTACTTCCGCGAAGTCCTGGACGGCTCGGCGTTTGCCGTGTCGGACCTGCTGCGCGGCAGGCTGAGCGCCGCGCCCGGCGTGGTGATGGCGGTGCCGCTGCGCGCGCCCGACGGCAGGCTGCTGGCGGTGGTGGGCGGCGCGCTGAACCTCTCGGAGAACAACTTCCTCGGCCAGATCGCGCGCAGCCGGGTCGGGCTGACCGGCAGCTATTGCCTGGTGTCTTCCGGCGAGAACCCGCGCTATGCCATGCATGCCGACGCCGGCAAGGTGATGGCCCCGGCCAGGGCGATCGGCGACAACTGCGGGCTGGAGACGCCGCGCGCCGCGTGGGAGGTCGTGAGCCCCAGCCAGCCCATCGTGGCGCGCCACCTGCTGGAGACCAACGGCTGGGAGGTGGTGTCCGTGCTGCCCGCCAGGGAAGCCTATGCGCCGCTGCTGGAGGTGCGCAGCAAGACCATCCTGACCGCCGGCTTCTCGCTGGTGGTGGCGGCGCTGCTGATGTGGCTGGTGATCCGCCGCATGCTGGCGCCGCTGGAGCTGCTGCACCGCGTGGTGGGCGAGGCGCCCGGCAACCCGGCCGCGCTGGCCGCCCTGCCCACCGGGCGCAACGACGAGATCGGCGAGCTGGCGACCACCTTCGGCACGGTGATGCGGCAGCTTGCCGAGCGCGAGGCCGCGCTCTACGCCGCCCGCGACCAGGCCGCCGAGAGCGAGAAGCGCATCGAGGCCATCGCCAACCACGTGCCGGACTTCGTCTCGTTCATCGACGTGAACGAGCGCTACGTCTTCGTCAACGAAGCCTATGCGCGGCGCTTCGGCCTGCCGGCGCGGCAGATCGTGGGGCTCACGCTGCGCGAGCTGTGGGGCACGCCGACCTACGTGGCATCGCAGCCGTACCTGGCGCAGGCCTACCTGGGCGCCTCGGCCACGTTCAGCCTCGAAGGCCAGGACGGCGGCGAGTGCATGGAAGTCACCTACCAGCCGGCCTGGAACGATGCCGGCGACACGGTGCAGGGCCTGTACATGTTCGCCCGTAACGTGACCACCGAACGCCAGCGCATCCGCAGCCTGGAGGCGCAGACGCTGACCGACCACCTGACCCGCCTGCTCAACCGCAAGGGCTTCGACCGGTGCCTGGCCGAGACCATGACGCGCGCCGGCGCCACCGGCCGCAACGCCGCGCTGATGCTGGTGGACGTGGACGACTTCAAGACCATCAACGACAGCTACGGCCACGCCGTGGGCGACCAGCTGCTGGCGGCCTTCGGCGAGCGCCTGTCGGCCTGCGTGCGCGCCGGCGACGGCGTGGCGCGCATCGGCGGCGACGAGTTCGGCATCGTGCTCGACGACGCCACCGGCACGGCAAGCCTGGAGCGCATCGCGCAGGCCATCGTGCACGCGGCGCGGCGCCCGCATTTCATCGAGGGCCATACCATCGTGGCGACCGCCAGCGTCGGCTTCGCCGTGCACGACCCCCGGGACGGCCAGACCGCCAACGAACTGTTCATGCGCGCCGACATGGCGCTGTACGAGGCCAAGCGCGGCGGCAAGGCCCGCTACACGCCGGCCCCTTCGCCGACCGAGGCGTGAGCGCGAGAACGCGGCGGGCTGCGCGCGCATCGGTGCCATACTGCGGACTTTGCCCCGCCGCGAGGATGAAGCCGTGACCGACCCGCTCCTGATCCGCCCCGCCAGCCAGGCCGACTACCCGGCCTGGAAAGCGCTATGGGATGGCTACAACGCCTTCTATGGCCGCCACGGGCCGACCGCGCTGCCGGAGGACATCACGCGCATGACGTGGTCGCGCTTCTTCGACGCCTACGAGCCCGTGCACGCGCTGGTGGCCGAGCGCGGCTGCCGGCTGCTGGGCCTGGTGCATTTCCTCTACCACCGCAGCACCATCCAGATCGGCCCGAGCTGCTACCTGCAGGACCTGTTCACGGCCGAGGCCGCGCGCGGCGCCGGCGTGGGCCGCGCGCTGATCGAGGCGGTCTACCGGCGCGCGCAAGAGGACGGCGCGAAGCGGGTCTACTGGCAGACCCACGAAACCAACCAGACCGCCATGCGCCTGTACGACGCGGTGGCCGAGAAATCGGGTTTCGTGGTGTACCGCCGGCAGTTCTGAGGCGCGCCGCTACGCCTTTCCCGCCGCCCGCGCATTGACGCGCGCGCGGCCGGAAATGTCGGCGCCGGCGTCATGGGCAAGCCGCCGCGTGACGGGAATCGACGCGAACGAGCACAGCCCCACCACGATGAAGGCCGGCCAGAAATCCGACCACTGCAGCGCCGCATGGCCGTTCACCGTGCGCGTGATCTCCAGCACGATGCCGCTGATCGTCACGCCCAGGCCGAGCGAGATCTGCTGCACCACGCTGCCCAGGCTGGTGGCGCGGCCCACGTCGGCGCTCTTGATCTCGGCATAGGTCATCGAATTGAGGCTGGTGAACTGCAGCGCGGGGAAGAAGCCGCCCAGCAGCACCACCAGCCAGATCGCCCACGTCGGCGTGCCCGGAAAGAACGCGCCGCACGCCGCGATGGCGAGGCCCGACAGCGCCGCGTTGTACATCAGCGTGTTGCGGAAACCGAAGCGCCCCAGCACCTTGGACGCGAGCGTGCGCATGAACATGCCGCCGAACGCCGAGGCGCAGGTGATCAGCCCCGAGCGGAACGCGCTCATGCCCAGCCCTTCCTGCAGCACCAGCGGCAGCAGGAACGGCACCGCGCCCAGCCCGATGCGGAACAGCGAGCCGCCCAGCACGCTGGCCTGGAAGGTCGGCACGCGGAAGAAGCGCAGGTCCAGCAGCGGCCGCGGCACGCGGTACGCGTACCAGGCGTAGACCGCCAGCATCGCCACGCCGGCCAGCGCCATCGCCAGCGCCACCCGGGCCGAGGCCAGGCCGCCGTCAACCAGCGACAGGCCGAGCAGGAACAGCGACGCGCCGCCCGCCGAGAGCACGAAGCCGGTCCAGTCCAGCGGGCCGGGATGCGGCTCGTGCGTGTTCTTGATGTAGCGGTTGGCCAGATAGATGCCGAGGATGCCGACCGGGATGTTGATGAGGAAAATCAGGCGCCAGTGGAGATAGGTGGTGATGAAGCCGCCGAGCAGCGGCCCCGCCGCCGGCCCGAGCATGGCGGGCACGCTCAGGTAGTTCATGGCGCGGATGTATTCCGAGCGCTCCACCACGCGGAAAATGATGATGCGGCCCACCGGCACCATCATCGCCCCGCCCACGCCCTGGATGAAGCGCGCCACCGTGAACGCGAGCAGCGACGTGGACACCGCACACAGGATCGAGCCGGCGACGAAGATGCCGATCGCCGCGCGGAACACCGAGCGCGCGCCGTAGCGGTCGGCCAGCCAGCCGCACACCGGAATGAACACCCCGAGCCCGAGCACGTAGCTGGTGACAGCGATCTTGAGCGTGACCGGATCGTGGCCGAAGGCGCGCGCCATCTCGGGCAGCGCGGTCACGATCACGTTGGCGTCCAGGCTTTCCATGAACATCGCGCACGCGACGATCACGGGCACGATGAAAGCCTTCAGGGCAGGTAGCATGAGTGGCGCACGGGCAGGCGGAGGGCGAAACGAACGGCTGCCGCCCGGGAGAATCGCGGAAAAGACCGCGATTATCGCACCGATGCCCGATGCTTGCACGGTGCGCCGGCGCCCGGGTGCCGCGCCCCCCCGGGGCAGGTCCCGCCCGTCCCGCGCGCTATTCCGCCGGCACTTCCTGCCGGCGCGCGATCTCGATGCCCGGCAGCAGCAGCATCGCCGCGATGGCGCCGAGCGCGATCACCAGCATCGCCAGGAAGGTGACGTGCAGCGAATGATGCAGCGCCTCGCGCACCGGCGCGCTGCCGGCCAGGTGCCGCCCGGCGCCGTCGAGCACCTGGCGCAGCTGCTCGGTGCTGACCACGCCCAGGCCCGCGGCATGGTGCATGCCGAAGTTCTGCACCGCGCCCAGCAGCGCCGCGCCCAGCGTGTTGCCCAGGTTGCGCGCGAACAGGTTGGAGGCGGTGGCGCTGCCGCGGTCGGCCAGCGGCACGATCTCCTGGATCAGCACCAGCGAGCACACGCTCTGGATGCCCATGCCGAAACCCATCACCAGCGAGCCCAGGCCCGCCAGCGCCGGGCTGCTCCCGGGCGTGAGCAGCGCGAAGACCAGCGCGCCGGCCGGCAGGAACAGGCTGCCGCCGATCAGCAGGCGGCGCAGGCCGATGCGGTGGAAGGTGCGCGACGAAATGGTGGCGCCGGCGGGCCAGCCCACCATCATCATGGTCAGCGCGAAGCCGGCCACCACCGGCGTGCGGTCCATCGCCACCTGCACGTACATCGGCAGGAAGGTGGTCAGCCCCATCAGCGCCATGCCGGAGAACAGCGTGGCGCCGTTGCAGGCCAGCACCGGGCGGTGGCCCCACAGGCGGAACGAGATCATCGGGTCGGCCGCGCGGCGCTCCTGCCGCACGAACAGCAGCAGGCTCGCGCCCAGCACGGCGATCTCCACGGCCAGCCGGCCCGCGCCCGCCGCGCCGGCATCGGTCAGCACCATCATCAGCGCCGCCACCGCCACGGTGAAATACGCGGCGCCGGCGGCGTCGATGGCCGGGCGCTTGCGCACCGGCTGCTCGTGCAGGAAGGCGACGAAGCCCAGCGCGGCCAGCACGCCGATCGGCAGGTTGATCCAGAAGATCCACGCCCACGACAGCTTGCCGATGATGAGGCTGCCCGCCATCGGCCCGAGCACCGCCGAGACCGCCCACACGCTGGCCAGGTAGCCCTGCACCTTGCCGCGCTCGTGCGCGGGATAGAGGTCGCCGACGATGGTCAGCGTGACCGGCAGGATGGCGCCGGCGCCGGCGCCCTGCAGCAGCCGGAACACGATCATGGCCGGCATCGACCAGGCGAAGCCCGCCAGCACCGAGCCCAGCAGGAACACCGCGATGCCGGCCAGGATGACCGGCTTGCGCCCGTAGAGGTCGGCCAGCTTGCCGAACACCACGGTCATGGCGGTCTGGGTCAGCAGGAATAACGAGAACACCCAGCTATACAGGCGCAGCCCGCCGAGCTGCGTGACGATCTGCGGCATGGCCGTGGAGACGATGGTCGCTTCGAGCGCGACCATCGCCATCGACGCCATCACGGCCGCGATGACCAGGGGGCGGTTGGTAACTGGAGCTTGGGAGGACATGGATAGGGGGAAAAAGGAAGCCGGTACGACGCGGCGGCGCCGCGTGCCGGCACGGGACAGGGCCGGCCGGGGGGCGCGCAGGGCTACATGCTAGCGGCAAACCGGCAAACGTGCTGGGCGCCGCTTCGCTCTCCGGCGGCTCTCTCTGCCCATCGCGGCGTCCCCGTCTAAATTTCCGCTCCCCTGCTTCGTCCAACTCAGTGATGCGCGCCATGCCGCCCGAAACGCCGGCGTGGCCGCGATAGCGCATTGCACGACCGCCATGACAGATACGGGAGCCACCATGAGTTTCGACCGCGACGACGCCACCTTCCTGGTCCTCGTCAACCACGAAGAGCAGTACTCCATCTGGCCCGACTACAAGCCCGTGCCGGGCGGCTGGCGCGCCGCCGGCTTCAGCGGCAACCGCCAGGCGTGCCTCGACCATATCGAGCGCACCTGGACCGACATGCGGCCGCTGAGCCTGCGCCGCCATATGGAGGAACAAGCGAAGGAACAAGCCGCGGCAGACGCCTGAACATGCCCGCCTTGCTGCTGTTCTGCCTGCCCTACGCCGGCGCCAGCGCCACCGCCTACCTGCGCTGGCGCCGGCTGCTGCCGGCCCGCGTGGAACTGGTGCCGCTCGAGCCGCCCGGGCGCGGCGCGCGCCTGGCCGAGCCGCTGCTGCGCGATTTCGAGGCGCTGGCGGCCGACCTCGCCGGCGCCGCCGGCGCGCGGCTGGGACGTGGCGCAAGTAGCGACAGAAGCGGGGGCACAACGCCCGATTACGCCCTGTTCGGCCACAGCATGGGCGGCCTGCTGGCTTACCGCGTCTGCCAGTTGCTGCGCGAGCGCGGCCACGCGCTGCCGCGGCGCCTGCTGGTGTCCGGCTGCGCCGCGCCCAGCCGGCGCGATCCGCGGCGCCTGGCCGCGCTGCGCGGCGACGCCGCGCTGACGGCCGAGCTGCGCAAGCACGGCGGCACGCCCGAGGCGGTGTTCGCCGACGCCGAGCTGCTGCGCCTCACGCTCGACGTGCTCGACGCCGACTACCGCGTCTGCGAGAGCTTCCGCCAC
Organism: Cupriavidus sp. WS; assembly: GCF_000395345.1. Classification (NCBI taxonomy): domain Bacteria; kingdom Pseudomonadati; phylum Pseudomonadota; class Betaproteobacteria; order Burkholderiales; family Burkholderiaceae; genus Cupriavidus; species Cupriavidus sp. WS. The sequence goes on from NZ_AQPL01000486.1 coordinate 7,288, forward strand.
ACCGACACGGCGCCGCTGCCGGTGCCGCTGCACGTGCTGGCCGGGCGCGACGACGCCATCGGCGCCGCCGAGCTGCAGGCCTGGGCGCCGGAGACCAGCGCCGGCCACACGCTGGACTGGTTTGCCGGCGGCCATTTCTTCCTCCACCAGCATCAGGGCGCCGTGCTGGCCCGTGTGACCGAACTGCTGGCCGAACCGCTGGCCGTGCCCGCCGCCGCAGCCCGCCCCGTGCCCGCCTGAACGCCGCGCGCGGCGCCACCCTCCCACGCCAACCGTTTTCCTGGAAAGCCGATCCAAGCATGCAGCCCGATCCGAACGTCCCGGCCACGCTGGTGGCCCACCTCGGCCGCCTGGCCGCGCAGCGCGCCGGCGACACGGCGCTGATCACTATCGACGACGCCGGCGAGCAGCGCCACGGCTACGCCGCGCTCGACGCCCGCGCGCGCGCGCTGGCCGCCTGCCTGGGCGGGCACGCCGCGCCGGGCGAGCGCGTGCTGCTGCTGATGGACAGCGGCATCGACTACGTGGCCGGTTTCTTCGCCTGCCTCTACGCCGGCCTCGTGGCCGTGCCCGCGTTCGAGCCCGGCGCCATGCGCGCGGCCCAGGTCAGCCGCCTGCGCGCCATCGCCGCCGACGCCGCCGCCGGCGTGCTGCTGACCACCACCGCGCAGGCCGAAGCCCACGGCGACACGCTGGCCGCCATCGCCCCGCGCGCGCGCGTGGTGCTGGCCGACGCGCCGCTGGCGCCGCCGCCGGCCGGCTGGCAACCGTTCGCGGCCACGCCCGACACGCTCGCCTTCCTGCAATACACGTCCGGCTCCACCGCCGCGCCCAAGGGCGTGATGGTCAGCCACGGCAACGTCATGGCCAACGAGACCGCGATCCAGGCCGGCATGGCCGTGGCGCCCGGCGACGTGATGGTGAGCTGGCTGCCGCTGTACCACGACATGGGGCTGATCGGCGGCCTGCTGCAGCCGATCCACACCGGCACGCCGGTGGTGCTGATGCCGCCGCGGCTGTTCCTGGAGCGCCCGGCGCGCTGGCTGCAGGCCATCTCGCGCCATCACGGCACGGTGTCCGGCGGGCCCGACTTCGCCTACCGCCTGTGCGTGGAGCGCGTGCGCGACGCCCAGCTCGAAGGGCTGGACCTGTCGAGTTGGGCGCTGGCCTTCTCCGGCGCCGAGCCGGTGCGCGCCGACACCCTGCGCGCGTTCGCGCAGCGCTTCGCCGGGGCGGGTTTCCGCGCCGGCGCGCTCTACCCCTGCTACGGCCTGGCCGAGGCCACGCTGTTCGTCACCGGCGGCGAGCGCGGCAAGGGCATGGCCAGCACGCGCTTCGACACCGCGGCGCTGGCGCGCGGGCAAGGCATGCCGGCCGGCGACGACGCGCCCGGCGGCCAGGACGCCGCGCCGGCCGCCACCGAACTGGTGGCCTGCGGCTTCGCGCGCGCCGGCCACGCGGTGCGCATCGCCGATGCCGGCGGCCGCGCACTGCCCGACGGCGCCGTGGGCGAGATCCAGGTGCGCGGCGCCAGCGTGACGCGCGGCTACTGGCGCAACCCGCGGGCCACGGCGGAAAGCTTCGCCGGCACCGATGACGGTGCGGCCTGGCTGCGCACCGGCGACCTCGGCCTGCGCCGCGACGGCCAGCTTTATATCGCCGGCCGCCGCAAGGACCTCATCATCGTGCGCGGCCAGAACTTCTACCCGCAGGACATCGAGCGCGCCGTGGAAACCCGCGTGGCCAGCGCCCGGCCGGGCCGCGTGGCGGCCTTCGCGGTGGCGGCGGGTCACGGCGAGGGCATCGGCCTCGCCGTGGAAATCTCGCGCCCCGAGCAGCGCCGCGTCGGCCACGGCGCGCTGGTGCAGGCGCTGGCCGAAGCCGTGGGCGATGCCTGCGGCGAGCCGCTGGCGGTGGCGCTGCTGCTCAATCCCGGCGCCCTGCCCAAGACCTCCAGCGGCAAGCTGCAGCGCGCCGCCTGCCGTCAGGGCTGGCTCGACGACAGCCTCGATGCCTGCGCGGTGTGGGCGCACGGCGCGTTCACGCGCGGCGGCGCGCCGGCCGATGCGGGCGACCAAGCCCGGGCCGAGCCTCCGCGCGGCGCCACCGAGCTGGCGCTGGCCGCGCTGTGGCAGGAACTGCTCGGCCACGCCCCCGCCAGCCGCCACGCGCATTTCTTCGCCAGCGGCGGCAACTCGCTGGCCGCCGCCCGGCTGGTGGCGCGGCTGCGCGAGCGGCATGGCGCGGCGGTGCCGCTGCGCCTGCTGTTCGACCATCCCACGCTGGCCGCCTGCGCCGGGGCGCTCGACCGCATCGACCGCATCGACGGCAGCGCGGACAACAAGGCCGGCGGCAACGCGGCCGACCTCCACGACGCCATCGCCCCCGCCCCGCGCCACCCCGACATGCCGCTGGCGCCCGCCCAGCACCGCCTGTGGCTGGTCGACCGCATCGGCGGCGCCGCGGCGCGCTGGACCTACAACATGGCCGGCGGCCTGCGCCTGACGGGCGCGCTCGACGCCGACGCGGTGCGCGCCAGCCTGAACGCGCTGGTGGCGCGCCACGAGATCCTGCGCACCGCCTATCGCGCCGACGCCCACGGCGAGCCTTATGCGTGCATCGCCGCCGCGCTGGCGCTCGAGGTGCCGCTCAGCGACCTCGCCACGCTCGGCCCGGCGCAGCGCGAACTTGCGCTGCGCGAGCTGGCCGAGGCGCAGGCGCGCGAGCCGTTCGACCTCGCTCACGCGCCGCCGCTGCGCGCGCGCCTCGCGCGCCTGGCCACCGACGACCACGCGCTGCTGCTGACGCTGCACCATATCGCCGGCGACGGCTGGTCGGTCGGCGTGCTGCTCGACGAATTCGCCGCCGGCTACAACGCCGCGCGGGCCGGCACCGCCGCCGCGCTGCCGCCGCTGCCGATCCAGTACGCCGACTACGCGGTCCACCAGCAGGCGCCCGCGCGGCAGGCGCAGCTGTGCGCCGACGCCGACTACTGGCGCGGCGCCCTGCAAGGTGCGCCGCGGGCGCCCACGCTGCCAACCACCTACCCGCGCCCGCCGGTGGCATCCACGGCCGGCGCCGCCTGCCACGCCACCCTGCCCGCCGCGCTGCTGGCACAGGCCGACGCGCTCGCCCACGCCCACGGCGCCACCCGCTACATGGTGCTGCTGGCCGCCTTCCACCTGCTGCTGCACCGCGCGGGCGGCGCCGAGGAACAACTGGTCGGCATCGACGTGGCCGGCCGCCCGCGCCGCGAGCTCGAAGGCCTGATCGGCTTCTTCGTCAACGTGCTGCCGCTGCGCGCGCGCTGCGCCGCGGACCTGCGCTTCACCGACCTGCTGGCGCAGGTGCGCGCGCGCGCGCTGGCAGCGTTCGACCACCAGGCGCTGCCGTTCGAGCGCATCGTCGAGGCCGCCGGCCAGGGCGCCGCGCGGCGCGAGCGCGGCTGGCACCCGCTGGTGCAGGTGCTGTTCGTGCTGCACAACACGCCCGCCGGCACGCTGGCGATGGACGGCGTGAGCGCCAGCCGCCTGCCCGCGCCGGCGCACGCCGCCAAGTTCGACCTCGCGGTCTTTCTCGAGCCCCACGCCGGCGGCCTGCGCGCCGAATGGGTCTACGCCACCGCGCTGTTCTCGCCCGCCGCCGCCGCGGCGCTGGCCGAAGCCTATGCCGCCGTGCTGGCGCAGGCCGTGGCCGATCCCGACCGGCCGCTGCCCGCCTTCGCCCTGCCCGGCGCGGCCGGCCACGCCACCCGCTCCATCGAAGCCAACGACATCATCCATACCGCCATGACGCCCAGCCCAAGTCCCAGCAGCAAGCTCGACAAGCTCAAGCAACTGACCCGCCGCGCGCCGGCGGCCCCGTCCGTCTCATCCGCCTCACCCGCGGTGGCCACCACCGCGCGCCCGCTGGTGGCGACCTCCTTCCTCGCCCCCGGCAAGACCTTCCCCATCGTGATCGAGCCCGGCACCAGCGACATCGACGCGGTGGGCTGGGCGCGCGCGCAGCGCGACTACATCGAGTCCACGCTGTGCCGCCACGGCGGCATCCTGCTGCGCGGTTTCGGCCTGCGCACGCCGCAGGAGTTCGAAGCCTTCGCCGAGGCCATCGAGCCCGGCCTGTACGGCGCCTACGGCGACCTGCCCAAGAAGGAAGGCGGACGCAACACCTACCGCTCCACGCCCTACCCCGAGCGCGAGATGATCCTCTACCACAACGAAAGCGCCCACCTGTCGCGCTGGCCGCGCAAGCAGTGGTTCTTCTGCGAGCTGCCGGCGCCGGTGGGCGGCGCCACGCCCATCGTCGACTGCCGCGAGATGTACCGCCGCCTGCCGCGCGCGCTGGCCGAGCAGTTCGAACGCCGGCAGCTGCGCTACGTGCGCACCTTCAACGACAAGCTCGACGTGAGCTGGCGCGACTTCTTCAAGACCGCCGAGCGCGCCGAGGTCGAAGCGCGCCTGCGCGCCTCCGGCACCGACTTCCGCTGGCTCGACGCCGACACCCTGCAGACCCGCGAGCTGTGCCCGGCGGTGATCGCCCATCCCGTGACCGGCGAGCGCAGCTTCTTCAACCAGGTCCAGTTGCACCACACCGCCTGCCTGGACCCCGAGGTGCGGCGCGACCTGCTGGAGATCGTCGGCGCCGAGCGCATGCCGCGCCAGGTCACGTTCGGCGACGGCAGCCCCATCGGCGACGACGTGATGGCGCTGCTCGGCGAGCTCTACGAAGCCTGCGCGGTGCGCTTCGACTGGCGCCAGGGCGACGTGGTGATGCTCGACAACATGCTCGCCGCGCACGCCCGCGACCCCTTCCAGGGCCCGCGCAAGATCGTGGTGGCGATGGGCGAGATGTTCGAGCGCCACGCGCTGCGCCCGCTCGCCGGCAGCGCCGCCGCCGATGCGGCCGCTGCCGCCACCACCGCCGGCACGGAGGGCTGAAGCGATGAACGCCATCGTCCACGACTTCTCCGCCGCAGCCCAGCCGCTGGGCCGCGAACAGCGCGCGCTCGAAGCGCGCGCCACCGCGCCGGTCACGCTCGCCGCCACGCTGCGCGGCCCGCTGGACGTGCCGCGCCTGCGCGACGCGCTGCTGCGCGTGGCCGCGCGCCACCCCAGCCTGGGCCTCGCCTTCGGCCACGCCGAGGGGCTGCGCGGCCTGCGCCAGCGCTTCGAGGGCGTGCCGCCGCAATGGGCCGAGGCAGCCGATGCGGCCGATGCCATCGCCGCTCCCGCCGCTCCCCTGCCCGCGCTGCGCGCCACGCTGCTGCCGCTCGGCCCCGACCACCACCAGCTGCTGCTGGCCGCCAGCCCGCTCGCCGCCGACGGCGCCAGCCTCGTCACGCTGTACCGCGAACTGGCGCGGGCTTATGCCGGCGAAGACGCCAACGCCGCCGAGGACCCGCAGGAGGCCCCGCTCGCCTACGCCGACTACCTCGAATGGACCGCCGGCCTGGCCCAGGACAACGCGCAGGCCGGCCACGACTACTGGCACGGCATCGCCGGCGCGCTCGCCGCGCTGGACGCGCCGCGCCTGCCGTGGCAGCGCGCCGCGCCGCACGCGGCGCCGGCGCCGGCCGAGCTGAACGCGCGGATCGGCAGCGATGAGGCCGCCGCGCTGCAAGCCTGGGCGCAGGCGCTCGGCCAGCCGCTGCCGCTCGCGCTGCAAGCCGCCTGGTGGCTGCTGCTGTGGCGCCTGGACCCGGCCGATGCGTTCGCCGCCGGCTGGCTGCACGACTGCCGCCGCGACTTCGACGCGCTGGCCGGCGCGGTGGGCCGCTATGAGGCGGTGCTGCCGCTGGCGGTGCGCCCCGACCCGGACGCGCCGTTCGCGCACTGGCTCGCGCAGCTTGCCGCGCAGGCCGGCAGCCACCTGGACTGGCGCGAGCACTGCCCGGCCGACGCCGCCGCCGGCGCGCCCGGCCGCATCGGCTTCGCCCTCGCCACGCTGCCGCCGGCCATGCCGGCGCGCGGCGGCCCGCACTGGCAGGCGCAGCCGCCGCAAGCGCTGCCCGGCTTCGAGCTGGCGCTGGAAATCCGCGAGGACGAACATGGCGCGCCGCGCCAGTTCGCCCTCCACTACGACGGCGCGCGCTACCGCGCCGACGCCATGAGCTGCCTGCTGGACCAGTACCGCACGCTGCTGGACACGCTGCGCGCGCGGCCCGGCACCGCCATCGGCGCGCTGCCGCTGGCCACCGCCGCCGACGCCGCGCGCGCCGCCGCCATGCACGCCGCGCCGCTCGACGCGGGCACGCGGATGCTGCCGCAGCGGCTGGCGCAATGGGGACGCGAGCGTCCGCACCAGAACGCATTGAGCGCCGCCGGCCTGCAACTGGACTACCGCGCGCTGAACCAGCGCGTGGACGCGCTGGCCGCGCGCCTGCCCGCCCTCGGCCTGCGCCGCGGCGCGCCGGTCGGCCTGCTGCTGCCGCGCGGCGGCGAACTGGTGCTGGCGCTGCTGGCCGTGCTGCGCGCGGGCGGCGCCTACCTGCCGCTGGACCCGTCGTGGCCGGCGCCGCGCCGCGCGCGGATCCTGGCCGATGCCGGCGCCACGCTGGTGCTGGCCGGGGCGCGCCACCTGCCCGGCGGCGCCGATGACACCGATAACACCGATGGCGCCGCCGACCTGCCGCCGCACGTCGACGTGGCCGCGCTGCTGGCGGACAGCGCCACGGCGCCAGCCGATGCCGGCGAGCCGGACATCGTCGCCGGCCAGCCCGCCTACGTGCTCTACACCTCCGGCTCCACCGGCACGCCCAAGGGCGTGGTGATCGAGCACGGCCAGTTGCTCAACTACGCCGCCGCCGCCGGCCACGCGCTGGGCCTGGACCGCTGCGAGCGCTTCGCGCTGACCTCCACCGTGGCCGCCGACCTGGGCAACACCACGCTGTTCGGCGCGCTGTGGCACGGCGCCTGCCTGTGCGTGGCCGACGACGCCGACACGCAGGACGCCGCCGCCTTCGCCCGCTTCCTCGCGCGCGAACGCCCGGACTGCCTGAAGATGGTGCCGTCGCACCTCGACGCGCTGCTCGGCGGCAGCGAAGACAACAGTGAGCACGACAACGAAGACAACAGCGCCGGCGCGCCGCTGCCCGCCGGCGCCGCCATCGTGCTGGGCGGCGAAAGCGCGTCGCCCGCGCTGCTGGCCCGCCTGCGCCGCCGCGTGCCCGCCGCGCGCCTGTGCAACCACTACGGCCCGACCGAGACCACGGTCGGCATCCTCGTGCATGCCGACGATGCCGACGACGCCGACGACGCCGCCAACGCCCCCGGCGCCGGCCTGCCGCTCACCACCGTGCTGGCCAACTGCGAGGCGCACGTACTCAACGCCGCCGGCGAACTGGCCGCGGCCGGCGAGACCGGCGAGCTCTACCTCGGCGGCGCCCAGCTTTGCCGCGGCTACCTGGGCCGCGACAGCGACGCCTTCGTGCCGCATCCGCGCCGCGCGGGCGAGCGCCTCTACCGCAGCGGCGACCTCGCGCGCTACCTGCCGCGCGGCGGCCTGGAACTGGCCGGCCGCGCCGATGGCCAGCTCAAGGTGCGGGGCTTCCGCATCGAGTGCGGCGAGATCGAGCACGCGCTGCTGGCGCTGCCCGGCGTGCGCCAGGCCGCGGTGGTGCCGATGGCCGGGCCGGACGGCGCCACCGGCGAAACGCGCCTGGCCGCCTGGCTGGTGCCCGACGACGACGGCGCCATCCCGCTCGGCGGCGCCCGCCGCGCCGCCCTGCGCGCGGCGCTGGCCGCGCGCCTGCCCGAACCGATGGTGCCCGCGCACTGGATCGCGGTGGCCGAGCTGCCGCGCCTGCCCAACGGCAAGGTCGACCGGCGCGCGCTGGCCACGCGCGCGCTGCCCGGGGACGATGCGCCCGCCGGCGCCATCGCCCGCGAGCCGGCCGACGCGCTCGAAGCGCTGCTGCTCGAACAGATGCGCGAGCTGCTCGACGCCCCCGCGCTGCGCGTGACCGACGACCTGTTCGAAGCCGGCGGCCATTCGCTATTGGTCATCAAGCTGGTGGCGCGCATCCGCAAGCTGCTCAAGCAGGAGATCGCGCCCGGCGCGGTGTTCGACGCGCCCAGCGCCGCCGCGCTGGCCACCGCGCTGCGCGCCGCCAGCGCCGACCCGGCGCAGCTGGAAACGCTGGCCGGCCTGCAGCGCACGCTGGCCGCGATGTCGCCCGAGGCGCGCGCGGCCCTGCGCGCCTCGGCCGGCGCGCCCGCCGCCACCGCCGGCTGATCCCGCCCGGACCCCGCACCGCCCAAGCTCACCGTACAGGACAGCCCCCATGACGCAATCCCCGACCCGCCAGCAGGACGCCGCGCTGCTGGCGCTGCTGCTGGAAGACGAGGCCGAACAAGCCGCTGCCGGTAATGACAGCGGCAATGACAGCGGCGATGGCGGCGCCTTGCCGGCGCCCATGTCCCCCATGTCCTTCTCCCAGCAGCGGCTCTGGTTCCTGCTGCAATACGAGCCCGGCAGCACCGCCTACAACCAGACCCGCGCGTTCCGCCTGCATGGCCGGCTCGACCGCGCCGCGCTGGCCGCCGCGCTGCGCGCCGTGGTCGACCGCCATCCCGCGCTGCGCACCCGCTTCGCCGCCGACGGCGCGCCGGGCCAGCCGCCGCGGCAGGTGGTGGAGAGCGCGCCGCCGTTCGCGCTGGGCCACGAGCCGCTCGCCGCCGGCGAAGCCGCGCTGCGCGCGCGCATCGACGCCGAGGCCGCGCGCGCCTTCGACCTGTGCCGCGCGCCGCTGCTGCGCGCCACGCTGCTGGCCCGCGCCGACGACGAGCACGTGCTGCTGCTGTCGCTGCACCACATCGTCTCCGACGCTGTCTCCAACGCCGTGATCGCGCGCGACCTCGCCACCGCCTATGCGCAGGCGGCGTCCGGCGCGGAGGTGCAACTGCCACCGCCCGCCGCCACCTTCGCCGCCCACGCGCGCCGCCAGCACGAACAGCTCGACAGCGGCGCGCTCGACGCGCAGCGCGCGTGGTGGCAGGCCAGCCTGGGCAGCCACGTCCCCGCGCTGCAACTGCCGGTCGACCGGCCACACGGCGCGCCGGCCGCGCAGCACCTCGCGCGCCGCGTCGACATGGCGCTGCCGCCCGCGCTGGCCGGCGCCGTGCGCGCATTCTGCGTGGCCCGGCGCTGCACGCCGTTCGTGGTGATGCTGGCCGCCTGGCAGGCGCTGCTCGCGCGCCATGCCGGCCAGCACGATTTCGCCATCGGCGTGCCGCACGCGGGACGCGGCGAGCCGGGGCTGGACGACGTGGTCGGCTTCTTCGCCAACACCCACGTCTACCGCTCGCGCACCGGGCCCGGCGTCAGCGCCGGCGCGCTGTGCGAGCGCGTGCGCGCCGACGCGCTGGGCGCGCTGGCCAACGCCGAACTGCCGTTCGAGGTGCTGCTCGACAGCATGCAGGTGCCGCGCGACGCCGGCCGCAGCCCGCTGTTCCAGGTCATGTTCAACCTGCGCGCCGGCGCGCAGGCATTCGCGCTGCCGGGCCTGCGCACCGAGGCCATCGAGGCCCGCGAGACCGGCGCCAAGTTCGACCTGATCCTCGACGTCGAAACGCACGCCGGGACACACGCCGGGACGCACGCAGACAGCATCCACATCAGCCTCGAATACGACAGCGCGCTGTTCGACGCCGCCACCGCGCAGCGCCTGGCCCGCCACTACGTCGCGCAGCTCGACGGCATGCTGCGCCATCCCGAACTGCCGCTGACCGCCACGCCGCTGCTGGACGCGGACGGCCATGCCGACGACCGCGCCGCGCTCGCCATGCAGCACGCCACCGGCCAGCCGCGGCGCCGCTTTGCCGGCCTCGCGCCCGCGCACCGCCTGATCCAGCGCCAGGCCGAGGCCCGCCCCGACGCGGTGGCGCTGCGCCACGGCGACGCCACCATCAGCTACGGCGAGCTGGAACGCCGCGCCAACCGCCTCGCGCACCGCCTGATCGCGCTCGGCGTGGGCCCGGAAGTGCGCGTGGGCATCGCCGCCGAGCGCTCGCCCGAGATGATCGTCGGCCTGCTGGCCATCCTCAAGGCCGGCGGTGCCTACGTGCCGTTCGACCCCGCCTATCCGGCCGAGCGGCTGGCCTACCTGTTCGACGACAGCGGCATCGCCGCGCTGCTCGCCCAGCCCGCGCTGCAAGACCTGCTGCCGCGGCGCGCCGGCCTGCCGGTGGTGCTGCTCGACGCCGCCGAAGCGGAGCGCGCGGACTGGCCCGAACACGCGCCGGACGTGCCGGTGCGGCCCGACCATCTCGCCTACGTGATCTACACCTCCGGTTCCACCGGCCGCCCCAAGGGCGCGCAATTGCAGCACGGCAACCTGTCGCGCCTGCTGGCCGCCACGCAGGACTGGTTCGGCTTCGGCCAAGACGATGTCTGGACCCTGTTCCACTCCTACGCCTTCGATTTTTCCGTATGGGAAATCTTCGGCGCGCTGTGCCACGGCGGCCAGTTGGTGATCGTGCCGTTCCTGGTCAGCCGCGCGCCGCAGGACTTCCTCGCGCTGCTGCGGCGCGAGCGCGTCACCGTGCTCAACCAGACCCCGTCCGCGTTCCGCGCGCTGCTGGCCCAGCCCGAGGCCTGCGCGCAGCCGCTGGCGCTGCGCCACGTGATCTTCGGCGGCGAGGCGCTAGAGCCGCAGGCGCTGCGGCCCTGGCTGGAGCGCTTCGGCGACGCCGCGCCGCGCCTCGTCAATATGTACGGCATCACCGAAACCACGGTGCACGTGACCTTCCGCCCCATCGCGCTGGCCGACCTCGACCCGCGCCACGGCGCGCGCAGCCCCATCGGCGAGTGCATTCCCGACCTGGGCGTGCGCGTGCTCGACGCCAGCCTCAACCCGGTGCCGCCGGGCGTGGCGGGCGAACTGTACGTGGGCGGCGACGGCCTCGCGCGCGGCTACCTGAACCGGCCCGGCATGACCGCCGAGCGTTTCGTGCCCGATCCGTTCTCCGACGGCGGCGCGCGCCTCTACCGCAGCGGCGATCTCGCGCGCTGGCTGCCCGACGGGCAACTCGAATACCTCGGACGCATCGACCAGCAACTCAAGATCCGCGGCTTCCGCATCGAGCCGGGCGAGATCGAGGCGCGCTTGCTGGCGCAGGATGGCGTGGCCAATGCCGCCGTGATCGCCGTCGACGGCCCGAACGGTGCCCGACTCGCTGCCTACGTGGTGCCGGCGGAGAACGCGGTCATCGACGTAGCGTCGTTGCGCGCGGCGCTGGCCGAGCAACTGCCCGACTACATGGTCCCCGCTGCCTTCGTCGCGCTCGCCGCGCTGCCGCTCACGCCCAACGGCAAGCTCAACCGCCATGCGCTGCCCGCGCCCGAGTTCGGCGG
>NZ_AQPL01000487.1:0-17842 GCF_000395345.1 Cupriavidus sp. WS
GCCGCGAGCGGCGCCGGCGCGCAGGCCACCGCGGCTGCCGCGGCCAAGCCGGCCGCCGCCTCGGCGCCGGCGGCCAAGCGCCCGCCGCCGGTGGTGCAGCCGCAGCCCGTGGCGCAGCCGTCCTTCCTCGAGGACCTGCTGGCCAACCCGATGCTGCTGCCGGGCGGCGGCCTGCTGATCGCGCTGCTGGGCGGCTATGCCATCTACCGCCGCCGCCAGCAGCAGAAGGCCAGCGAGAGCGCGGCCTTCCAGGACAGCATCCTGTCGCAGGAAAGCACCGTCATGGCCGGCGCCCACTCGCTGTTCGGCACGGCGGGCGGGCAGAGCGTCGACACCTCGCAGCACAGCGTGTTCGGCGCGGATTTCCGCATCGGCAACAACGCCGCGGAAGCCAACGAAGTCGATCCGATCGCCGAGGCCGACGTCTATATCGCCTACGGGCGCGATGTGCAGGCCGAGGAGATCCTGCGCGAAGCCCTGCAGCAGGACCCTGAGCGCCAGGCGATCCGCCTCAAGCTCATGGAGATTTACAACAATCGTCAGGATGTGGAAGGTTTTCGCGTGATTGCAGAAGAAATGTTCGCCCAGACGGGCGGGCAGGGGGCGGAGTGGGCACAGGCGGCCGAGATGGGGCGCCGCCTGGAGCCGGACAACGCCTTGTACCTCACCGTGGCGCCGGATGTCGCGCAGAACGACACGACGACGCTGCCGGCGGACCAGTGGCGCACCCACGATCCCTCGCACGATCTGGCCGCGCCGCCGCGCGAGACGGCGCTGGGCGACCTCGGCGACCTGGCGCTGCCGCTCGACGGCTTCCCCGCGCCCGCGGCGGGCACGCCGATCACCGCGCCCGAATCGGCGGCGATGGTGTTCGGCGCCGCCGAGGAGCCCTCGGCGCTGGCCGCGCGCCTGGACGACGGCCTGGACTTGCCCGCGCATGCCCAGCCCGCCAGCCACGACGCGCCGCCGCTCGACGTGCCCACGCGCAGCCGCCCGCTGGACTTCGACATGTCGGGCATCTCGCTCGACCTGAACCCGGCGGCGCCGGCCAGCGCCAATGCGGACCATCTGTCGGCCGCGCACGACGCGCCGCCGTCCGTGCCTTCGGTGTCGCTGCCCGCGCCCACCATGCTGCGCGACGGCAAGCTGTCCGAGCCGATCGATCTGTCGCGCGTGAGCGCGGAGAGCGGGCTGGACACCGCGCGCGGCATCTCGCCGAGCACGCTGTCCGCCGACCCCGCCGATGGCGGCCGCGACATGCAGATCAAGTTCGATCTGGCGCGCGCCTACATCGAGATCGGCGACAAGGAGGGCGCGCGCGAGCTGCTGCAGGAAGTGGTCGACCAGTCGCCGGAGCCCCTGCAGACCGAGGCCCGTTCCCTGCTGCGCGAGGTGGCCTGAGCAAGCCCGGCGGGCCAGGCTGTATCATGGCGGGCTGAGCGCGGGATGCGCCGGCCCGATGCGAATGCGCTGGAGCCTGGCTTCCGGCGCATTTGTTTTTGGGCGGCCGGCCCGGTCCGGGCGCCTCGCATCCGCACCCGTCCGCACCCACCGCTCCGCCCGGTTTCCGCTACATGACCCGCATCGCCCTCGGCCTCCAGTACGACGGTGCCAGCTTCTCCGGCTGGCAGTCGCAACCGCACCGCAACACCGTGCAGGACCGGCTCGAGGACGCGATCGCGCAGTTCGCCGGCACCCGCCTGCTCACCACCGTGGCCGGCCGCACCGACGCCGGCGTGCACGCGCTGGGGCAGGTCATCCATATCGATACGGAGCTGGCGCGCGAGCCGTTCTCGTGGGTGCGCGGCATCAATGCGTTCCTGCCGCCGTCGATCGCCCTGCACTGGGCGCAGCCGGTCGACGAGGGTTTCCACGCGCGTTTCCTGGCCTTCGAGCGCATGTATTACTACGCGCTCTACGTGGGGCCGCACCGCGTGCCGCTGGTGCACGGCCGGGCCGGCTACCTGATGCTGCCGCCGGGGCAGGGGCTGGACCTGGAGGCGATGCGCGCGGCCGCCGCCTGCCTGCTCGGCGAGCACGATTTCTCGGCCTTCCGCGCCGCGGAATGCCAGGCCAAGTCGCCGGTGAAGACCATGTACGACGTCACCCTCAAGGCCGACGGCAACTGGGTCTTCGTGCGCTTTCGCGCCAGCGCCTTCCTGCACCACATGGTGCGCAACCTGATGGGCTGCCTGGTGGCGGTCGGGCGCGGGCGCTATCCGCCCGCGTGGCTGGCCGAGGTGCTGGCCGGACGCAACCGCGCCAGGGCGGCGCCCACCTTCATGCCCGACGGCCTCTACCTGGCCGCGGTGCAGTATCCTGAGCCCTACCGCCTGCCCGCCGCCGATGCGTCGGGCAGCCTGTTCCACGGAGTGTTTGCCGATGAACCCGTTGCCTGAGCCGGCCCAGCCGCACCGCACCCGCGTCAAGATCTGCGGCCTGACGCGCGAGGAAGACGTGCGCGCCGCGGTGGACGCCGGCGCCGATGCCATCGGCATGGTGTTCTACCCGGGCAGCCCGCGCTGCGTCGACGTGGCGCGCGCGGCCGCGCTGGCCGAGGCCGCCGGGCCGTTCGTCTCGGTGGTCGGGCTGTTCGTCAACGCCGACGCCGAGGAAATCGCCCACGTGGCCGAGCGGGTGCCGCTTACGCTACTCCAGTTCCACGGCGACGAGACCCCCGAGGCCTGCACCCTGGCGGCGCAGCGCTGCCGGCTGCCTTTTCTGCGCGCGGCACGCGTGCGGGCCGGCCTCGATTTGGTAGAATTCGCCAATCTGCACCACGATGCCGCTGCCTTGCTGCTCGATGCCTTCGTCGAAGGCTACGGCGGTGGCGGCCACGTCTTCGACTGGACCCTGATACCCCCCGCATGGCTTCCGCCTGTCCACAACCCGACCGCAAGCGCCGCTCCTCGGATCGTTTTGAGTGGTGGGTTGAACGCGCAAAACGTCGCTGGCGCGATTGAGCGCGTGCGGCCCTACGCTGTCGATGTAAGCAGCGGCGTGGAGGCTGCCAAGGGCGTGAAAGACCACGCCAGGATTGCCGCGTTCGTGCGCGCCGTGCGCAGCGCGGATGCCGGGTGAGTCAGGGTTTCCCGCTCGCCGGCTTTCCGCCTGCCCTGCGCCCGCCAGGCGCACGACCCCATTTCATCGGACCCGCCGCCAGTTTGGCCGGGGGTCCTGATCAAAGAGCTGACTCATGTACGACCTGCCCGATTCCCGTGGCCATTTCGGCCCCTATGGTGGTTCCTTCGTGTCCGAGACGCTGGTGCACGCGCTCGACGAGCTGCGCGAAGCCTACGCCCACTTTCAGAAGGATCCCGAGTTCGACGCGGAATACCGCCGCGAGCTGAAGCACTTCGTCGGCCGGCCCTCGCCGGTCTATCACGCGCAGCGCTGGAGCGAGACGCTCGGCGGCGCGCAGATCTACTTCAAGCGCGAGGACCTCAACCACACCGGCGCGCACAAGATCAACAACGTGATCGGCCAGGCGCTGCTGGCCAAGCGCATGGGCAAGCCGCGCGTGATCGCCGAGACCGGCGCCGGCCAGCACGGCGTGGCCACCGCCACCATCGCCGCGCGCTTCGGCATGGAGTGCGTGGTCTACATGGGCGCGGAGGACATCCGCCGCCAGGCCGCCAACGTCTACCGCATGAAGCTGCTGGGCGCCACCGTGGTGCCGGTGGAAAGCGGCTCCAAGACCCTCAAGGACGCGCTCAACGAAGCCATGCGCGACTGGGTCACCAACGTCGAGAACACCTTCTACATCATCGGCACCGTGGCCGGCCCGCATCCCTACCCGATGATGGTGCGCGACTTCCAGTGCGTGATCGGCGAGGAAGCCAAGGTGCAGATGCCCGAGCTGGCCGGGCGCCAGCCCGACGCGGTGATCGCCTGCGTGGGCGGCGGCTCCAATGCGATGGGCATCTTCTACCCGTACATCGAGCACAAGGACGTGCGCCTGATCGGCGTGGAGGCCGCCGGCGACGGCCTCGAGAGCGGCCGCCACGCCTGCTCGCTGATCGGCGGCTCGCCGGGCGTGCTGCACGGCAACCGCACCTACCTGCTGCAGGACGAGAACGGCCAGATCATCGAAACCCATTCGGTCTCGGCCGGCCTGGACTACCCGGGCGTGGGCCCTGAGCACGCCTGGCTCAAGGACATCGGCCGCGCCGAATACGTGCCCATCACCGACGAGGAAGCGCTCAAGGCCTTCCACGACTGCTGCCGCATCGAGGGCATCATCCCCGCGCTGGAGTCGAGCCACGCCATCGCCTACGCCTGCAAGCTGGCGCCGACGCTGCCCCGGGACCAGTTGCTGCTGGTGAACCTGTCCGGGCGCGGCGACAAGGACATGCACACCGTGGCCGAACGCGCGGGGCTGAAGCTCTGATGCGCGATCTCTTCACGCCGGACGCCACCGAGGGTGGCGCCGCGCCCGCTGCGAGCGCGGCGCCGCAACTGCTGCTGTACCAGGAAGACGTGCTGGCAGGCATCAAGCGCATTCCCGACGACTCGATCGACCTGATCGTGGCCGACCCGCCCTATGGCCTGGGCAAGGACTACGGCAACGATTCCGACCGCCTCTCGGGGCCGGCCTACCTGGAATGGTCGGCCGCGTGGATCGACGCCGTGGTGCCCAAGCTGGCGCCGCGCGGCTCGCTCTACCTGTTCTGCACCTGGCAGTACTCGCCCGAGCTGTTCGTCATGCTCAAGCAGCGCCTGACCATGATCAACGAGATCATCTGGGACCGGCGCGTGCCGAGCATGGGCGGCACCACGCGCAAGTTTTCCTCGGTGCACGACAACATCGGCTTCTTCGCGCGGGCGCGCGACTACTACTTCGACCTCGACCCGGTGCGCGTGCCCTACGACGCTGAGACCAAGAAAGCGCGCAGCCGTCCGCGCTTCGAGGGCAAGAAGTGGCTGGAAGTGGGCTACAACCCCAAGGACCTGTGGAGCGTGCCGCGCATCCACCGCCAGGACCCGGAGCGCGCCGCCCACCCGACCCAGAAGCCGCTCGACATCGTGCAGCGCATGGTGCTGGCGAGCTGCCCGCCCGGCGGGCTGGTGCTCGATCCCTTCACCGGCAGCGGCACCACCGCGGTGGCGTGCGCGCGGCACGGGCGGCGCTTCGTCGGCTTCGAGATGAACCCCGAGTACGCCGGCGTGGCGCGCGAGCGCGTCGCCCAGGCCATCACCGCGCCGCAGGCCGAGCCGGCCTGCCTGATCATCGCCGCTGCGAACGACGAGCCGCTGCTGCCGTCCTCGTCCACGCAGTCGCCCAACTTTGCCCAATGACCATGTCCCGGATCCAATCGACTTTCGCGGCGCTGGCCGCGCACAACAAGAAGGGCCTGATTCCGTTCATCACCGCCGGCGATCCCGAGCCCGGCCTGACCGTGGCGCTGATGCACGCGCTGGTGGCGGGCGGCGCCGACGTGATCGAGCTCGGCGTGCCGTTCTCCGACCCGATGGCCGACGGCCCGGTGATCCAGCGTGCCTCCGAGCGCGCGCTGGCGCAGGGCGTGTCGCTGACTCAGGTGCTGGCCTGGGTGGCCGAGTTCCGCCAGACCGACGACGCCACCCCGGTGGTGCTGATGGGCTACGCCAACCCGATCGAGCGCATGGGCGAGGAAACCTTCGCCCGCGCCGCGCGCGCGGCCGGCGTGGACGGCGTGCTGGTGGTGGACTATCCGCCCGAGGAATGCGAGTCCTTCGCCGCGCTGATGCGCGCCAGCGGCATCGACCCGATCTTCCTGCTGGCGCCGACCTCCACCGACGACCGCATCGCGGCGGTGGCCAAGATGGCCAGCGGCTATCTCTACTACGTCTCGCTCAAGGGCGTGACGGGCTCGGCCACGCTCGACCTCGACAGCGTGGCCGCGCGCATCCCGCTGATCAAGCGCCATGCCAACCTGCCGGTGGGCGTGGGCTTCGGCATCCGCGACGCGCAGACCGCGCGCGCGATCGGCGGCGTGGCCGACGCCGTGGTGATCGGCAGCCGCCTGGTGCAGTTGCTCGAAGATACGCCGCGCGCCCAGGCGGTAGAATCGCTGCGCGGCTTCATCGCGGACATCCGCCAGGCGCTCGACGCCTGAACGTGATCCGGGCGGCACCGCGGGGCGCTCCGGCGCGCGCGCGGTGCCGCGCCGCAACACCGAATTTGGCGGCCATGTGCCGCAACGGGCGCATGAACCCGGCGGAACGGGGACTGCGAACGGCAGGCGTGGTAAATTCGCGGCCTGACATGTTCCGCGCATGTGCCGAAAGGAGCCTTTCATGAGCTGGTTGGATAAACTCCTCCCTCCCAAGATTCAACAGACCGACCCCTCCACCCGCAAGGGCATTCCGGAAGGGCTGTGGGTCAAGTGCCCGTCGTGCGAGTCGGTCCTGTACCGCACCGACGTCGAGGCCAATCTGCACGTCTGCCCGAAGTGCGACCACCATATGCGCATCCGCGCGCGCGAGCGCCTGGACGGGCTGCTGGACGCCGAGGGCCGCTACGAGATCGGCCAGGAGATCGTGCCGGTCGACGCGCTCAAGTTCAAGGACACCAAGAAGTACCCGGACCGCATCAAGGCCGCGATGGAAGACACCGGCGAGACCGATGCGATGGTCGTGATCGGCGGCGCCATCCACACCATCCCGGTGGTGGTGAGCTGCTTCGAGTTCGAGTTCATGGGCGGCTCGATGGGCTCCGTGGTGGGCGAGCGCTTCGTGCGCGGCGCGCAGTCGGCGCTGGAGCAGAAGGTGCCGTTCATCTGCATCACCGCCACCGGCGGCGCGCGCATGCAGGAAAGCCTGCTGTCGCTGCTGCAGATGGCCAAGACCACCTCGATGCTGAACCAGCTGTCGGCCGCCAGGCTGCCGTTCATCAGCGTGCTGACCGACCCGACGATGGGCGGCGTGTCCGCCAGCTTCGCCTTCCTCGGCGACGTGGTGATCGCCGAGCCCAAGGCGCTGATCGGCTTCGCCGGCCCGCGCGTGATCGAGCAGACCGTGCGCGAGAAGCTGCCCGAAGGCTTCCAGCGCGCCGAATTCCTGCTGCAGAAGGGCGCCATCGACATGATCATCGACCGCCGCAAGATGCGCGACGAACTGGCGCAACTGCTGGCGCTGCTGCAGAAGCAGCCGGCCGACGCGGTGGCCTGAGGCCGCCTGCCGGCGTGGATGAGGGAAAGCGCGGACGCCGGTTCGCGCTTTTTCGTTTTGTGGGCGCCGGGTCCGCTGGCCTGCGGGTTTGCGCGGGCCGTTGCCGCGCCTGCGCGCGGCCGGCCCTTTGAGTTGGCCGAAACGTCCCCACATACGTCCCCACATGCGCGCTCCATCGCCCACTCATTCATACGCCTCTGTTGCGCCTGTCTTGCGCCCATGCGCAAGAGCGCGGGCCAGCCGCTAAGCTACATGCAGACCGCCCGATTCCGCGCGCACGCTCGCGCGCCGGGCGGAATCCCGAACCAGACCTTACCCATCATGCCGATCTTTCCCTCGCTCCCCGAATGGCTCGCCCATCTCGAGTCCGCCCATCCGGTCGGCATCGACATGGGCCTGGCGCG
This sequence comes from Cupriavidus sp. WS, assembly GCF_000395345.1. Lineage (NCBI taxonomy): Bacteria > Pseudomonadati > Pseudomonadota > Betaproteobacteria > Burkholderiales > Burkholderiaceae > Cupriavidus > Cupriavidus sp. WS. Next base: position 7,557 of record NZ_AQPL01000487.1, read on the forward strand.
CATCACCCGCGTCAAGGAAGCCCTGGGGCTGCGCATCGATGCGGTGGTGTTCACCGTGGGCGGCACCAACGGCAAGGGTTCCACCTGCGCCATGCTGGAGCGCATCCTGCTGCAGGCCGGCTACAAGGTGGGCTGCCATACCTCGCCGCACCTGATCTCGTTCAACGAGCGCGCGCGCATCAACGGCGAGTTCGCCACCGACGCGCAGCTGCTGCCGCATTTCGAGGCGGTGGAGCGCGCGCGCACCAGCTTTGCCGATCCGGTCAGCCTGACCTATTTCGAATTCACCACGCTGGCCATCATCCACGCCTTCGCCGCCGCCGGGCTCGACGCCATGATCCTGGAAGTGGGCCTGGGCGGCCGGCTGGACGCGGTCAACGTGATCGATGCCGACTGCGCCATCGTGACCAGCGTGGACATCGACCACACCCACTACCTGGGCGACACGCGCGAGAAGATCGGCTACGAGAAGGCCGGCATCTTCCGCCCCGGCGTGCCCGCCATCGTGGGCGACCCGCTGCCGCCGCAGTCGGTCATCGACCACGCGCAGGCCATCGGCGCCGACCTGTGGCTGGTGGGGCGGGATTTCCAGCACCAGGCCGCCAGGGGCCAGGAGCGCCAGCAATGGGACTGGAGCGGGCGCGAGCGCAAGCTCAGCGGGCTGGGTTATCCGGCGCTGCGCGGCGCCAACCAGCTGCTCAACGCCTCGGCCGCGCTGGCGGCGCTGCAGGCCATGCGCCCGCGCCTGCCGGTGAGCGCGCAGGAAGTGCGCAACGGGCTGGCCTTCGTCGAGCTGCCGGGCCGCTTCCAGGTCATGCCAGGGCGCCCCGCGGTGATCCTCGATGTGGCGCACAACCCGCACGCGGCGGCCACGCTGGGCCAGAACCTCGAGAACATGGGCTTCTTCCGCTACACCTACGCGGTGTTCGGCGCGATGGAGGACAAGGACATCGCCGGCGTGCTGCGCCACCTGTCCGACAAGGTGGACCACTGGTGCCTGTGCGACCTGCCCACGCCGCGCGCGGCCGGCGCGGCGGACCTGCTGGAAAAGCTCGAAGAGGGCGGTTTCCGGCCCGGGCCGGATGCCACCGCGGCCTGCTTTCCCAGTCCGGAGGCGGCTTACCGGGACGCCCTCGGCAGAGCGACCGAGAATGATAGAATTCTGGTCTTCGGATCGTTCTTCACCGTGGCGGGCGTGATGGCGTATCGCGCCACCCAGGCAAATTGAGCCGCGCGGGCGCCGGGCGGGTTTCCCGGCCCGGCACCGAAGCCGCCCCCGGGGCGAGCTGCCGCGCGGACTGAGCGACATTTTCAACGGCCGGGGGTTCCGGCCGGAGCACCGAACCAATCTATGGGCCTGCTTTCGCTGTTTTCTTCCCGCAAGGGCAACGCCCCGGCACCGGAGCGCGGGCGCCGCTCGCGTTCGGACCCGGGCGCGGGCATCGCCTCGTCGCGGCGCCTGGCCGAAGAGTACGCGGACGACACGCTCGACCCCGAATTCCCGCAGAAGCAGCGGGCGCGCCGCCGCCTGATTGGCGCCGTGGTGCTGATGGTGGCCGCCATCATCGTGCTGCCGATCGTGTTCGAGACCCAGCCGCGGCCGCTGGTCGAGAATATCGCGGTGCGGGTCGACGGCGGTGCCGGCGGAGTCGGCAAGGCCAAGGCCGATGCGCGCAAGGCGGATCCGCTGCCGCCGGCGCCGCAGTCCAAGGCCGACACGCAGGGGCTGGACGCGGGCGAGGAACTGGTGGCCGATGCCGGCACCGCGAGGCCGGCCGCCGATGCGCCGGCCGCCGCCGGCAAGGCAGCCGACAAGTCCGGCGACAAGGCCGCGGACAAGGCGTCCGGCAAGGCATCCGACAAAGCGTCAGACAAGGCTTCCGACAAGCCCGCGGACAAGCCCGCCGCGCGCGCCGAGGCCAAGCCCGGCAGCGGCAAGTTCCTGGTGCTGATCGGCGCCTTCTCCTCGGAAGACAAGGCCAAGGGCTGGCTGGCCAAGCTCAAGGCCAGCAAGGTGCCGGCCTATATCGAGAAAAAAGTGCTGGCCGATGGCGAGCGCGTGCTGCTGCGGGCCGGCCCGTTCCCCGACCGCGACACGGCCGACGCCGCCGAGAAGCGCGTGCGCGACGCCGGCCTGAGCGCCAAGGTGGTCGAACAGTAACGGCGGCGGTCCCGGGAACCGGGGCCGCGCCGCGACGGCGCGCAGTCACACCAGTCACACCGTATCCGCATGCAGCCCACTTTCTTCGATTACAGCGTCGCCTTCATCCTGGTTGCCTCCGGCCTGATCGGCGTGCTGCGCGGCCTGGTGCGCGAGGTGCTCTCGCTGATCGGCTGGGTGGTGGCGTTCTGGGTGGCGTACCACTTCGCGGGCACGGCGGCGCGCTGGATACCGGAATCGGTGCCCGGCGGCGAGCTGGCCCGCAGCGCGCTCGGTTTCGGCGTGCTGTTCATCGGCACCGTGATCGCCGCCGCGCTGGCCGGCACGGTGCTGGGGCAACTGCTCGAAAGCACCGGGCTCAAGCCCGCCGACCGCGGCCTGGGGCTGGTGTTCGGCCTGCTGCGCGGCGCGCTGGTGGTGATGTTCGTGGTGACGCTGGCCGGGCTCACCAAACTGCCTGAAGAGGCATTCTGGCGCGATGCGCTGTCCCGGCCCTACGTGATGCAGGCGATGGAGTCGCTGCGGCCGTGGCTGCCGCCGGAAGTCGCCAGGTACGTCAAGACATGAGGCCGGGCAGATCCCCCGGCCGGTAATACGCGGGCCCAGTCCTACAGGGCAGGGCCGCGCCCCCGATTCAAACGCCTTTCCTGGGAGCTTGGCATGTGCGGTATCGTCGGTGTGGTTTCCTCCACGCCCGTCAACCAATTGATTTACGACAGCCTGCTGCTGTTGCAACATCGCGGACAGGATGCAGCCGGCATCGCTACCGCGAACGGCAGCACCTTCCACATGCACAAGGCCAACGGCCTGGTGCGAGACGTGTTTCGCACGCGCAACATGCGCGGCCTGCCCGGCGCCGCCGGCATCGGCCAGGTGCGTTACCCCACTGCCGGCTCGGCTTCCAGCGAGGAAGAAGCCCAGCCGTTCTACGTCAACGCGCCCTATGGCGTGATCCTGGCCCACAACGGCAACCTGACCAACTGGAAACAGTTGCATGAGGAGCTGTTCAGCCGCGACCGCCGCCACATCAACACGCATTCCGACACCGAGGTGCTGCTCAACGTGCTGGCCGACGAGCTGCAGCGCGCCAGCAGCGGCCTCGCGCTGGACCCGGCCACCATCTTCAGGGCCGTGGCCGGCATGCACCGCCGCGTGCGCGGCTCGTATGCCATTGCCGCGCAGATCGCCGGCTACGGCATGCTGGCGGTGCGCGACCCGTTCGGCATCCGTCCGCTGTGCCTGGGCAGCGTGGAAACGCCGACCGGCAAGGAATGGATGGTCGCCTCGGAATCGGTGGCGCTCGAAGGCATCGGCTACAAGCTCGAGCGCGACGTGGCGCCCGGCGAGGCCATCTTCATCGACCTCGACGGCAAGCTCTACACCCAGCAGTGCGCCGACAACCCGGTGCTCACGCCGTGCATCTTCGAGTACGTCTACCTGGCGCGCCCGGATTCGTGCATCGACGGCGTGCCGGTGTACGACGCGCGCCTGCGCATGGGCGACTACCTCGCCGAGAAGATCCGCAGCGAAATCTCCGGCGGCGACATCGACGTGGTGATGCCGATCCCCGACTCCAGCCGCCCGGCCGCCATGCAGGTGGCCAACCGGCTGGGCGTGGGCTACCGCGAGGGGTTCTTCAAGAACCGCTACGTGGGCCGCACCTTCATCATGCCGGGCCAGGCCGTGCGCAAGAAGTCGGTGCGCCAGAAGCTCAACGCGATGGGCGTGGAGTTCAAGGGCAAGAACGTGCTGATCGTGGACGACTCGATCGTGCGCGGCACCACCTCGTTCGAGATCGTGCAGATGGCGCGCGACGCCGGCGCCAACAAGGTGATCTTCGCCTCGGCCGCGCCGCCGGTGAAGTTCCCCAACGTCTACGGCATCGACATGCCCACGCGCAGCGAGCTGGTCGCCCACGGCCGCACGCACGAGGAAATCGCCCGCATCATCGGCGCCGACAAGCTGGTGTACCAGGACGTGGATGCGATGAAGCAGGCCGTGCGCGACATCAACCCCGCGCTCAAGGACTTCGACGCATCGTGCTTCGACGGCCGCTACATCACCGGCGACATCGACGAGGCCTACCTGGAGCGCCTGGAAACGGCGCGCAGCCAGGCCGACCGCGACGGCACCGGCGGCGACACCGAACGCTCGCAGCTGCACCTGCAGCGCTCGGGCGGCAACGAGTAAAGCCCGGCGGCCCGCGCGCGGGCCCGCGCCGCGCAGTTGACGCAGACGGGGCCCGGCCGTAACATGGCCGGGCGTCGATTTGATTGTCAGCTTGCGGACGCGGGTCCTGCCGGGGCGCGATGTGGCGTGATGCCCCCGGACAGGAAATGACCCGATACAGGGAAATGCCCGAAACAGCTAAAGCGGAAGGCCGGTTCCCGGTCGTGCGCGGCAACGGCACGAAGGCGAACCGGCAGTCCCGCCGCGGCGCGGAGCTTCGGGGCGCCTCGGCGCGCTTCGGAACCTTTCCCTCCCCCAGACACAAGCAGCCCGTCGATTCGGCCAGCCAGGCCAGCGGATCGCACGGGCTTTTTTGTTGCCGCGCGTCCCGGCCCGGCCGGCGCGCGCACGACATTCAACGCTCATCACCGATAACCGCGCGGGTATCACCGCCTCCCCATCATGAATGAACCGCTTCCTCTCGACTCCCTTGGCATCGATACGCTCGGCGTGCGCGCCGGCACCATGCGCAGCGAGTTCATGGAGCACTCGGAGGCGATGTACCTGACCTCCAGCTTCTGCTTCAACAGCGCCGCCGAGGCCGCCGAGCGCTTCGCCAATTCGGAAACCGGCTTTACCTATTCGCGCTTCACCAATCCCACCGTGGCGATGTTCCAGGCGCGCCTGGCCGCGCTGGAAGGCGCCGAGGCCTGCATGGCCACGGCATCGGGCATGAGCGCGATCATGTCGATCGTGATGTCGTCGATGCAGGCCGGCGACCACCTGGTCAGCTCGCGCGCCATCTTCGGCTCGACCATGACGCTGTTCTCGAACATCTTCGCCAAGTTCGGCGTCGAGACCACCTTCGTCGACGGCACCGACCTCGCCGCGTGGCGCGCCGCGGTCAAGCCCAACACCAGGCTATTCTTCCTCGAGACGCCGTCCAACCCGCTCACCGAGGTGGCCGACATCGCCGCGGTGGCGGACATCGCCCACAATGCCGGCGCGCTGCTGGTGGTGGACAACTGCTTCTGTTCGCCGGCGCTGCAGCAGCCGATGAAGTTCGGCGCCGACATCGTGGTCCATTCGGCCACCAAGCACATCGACGGGCAGGGCCGCGTGCTCGGCGGCGCGGTGCTGGGCACGCACGACTTCATCATGGGCAAGGTCTTCCCGTTCGTGCGCACCGCGGGCCCGACGCTGTCGGCCTTCAATGCGTGGGTGCTGCTCAAGGGCATGGAAACGCTGGCGATCCGCATGGAGCGCCACAGCCAGAGCGCGCTGGCGCTGGCGGAGTTCCTGGAGTCGCACCCGGCGGTCGCGCGCGTCTATCACCCGGCGCTGAAGTCGCACCCGCAATTCGACGTGGCCGCCCGCCAGCAGAGCGGCGGCGGCGCCATCGTCTCGTTCGAGCTCAAGGGCGACACGCCCGCGCAGCAGCGCGCCAACGCCTGGCGCGTGATCGACAGCACCCGCGTGTGCTCGATCACCGGCAACCTCGGCGACACGCGCACCACGCTCACGCATCCGTACACCACCACGCATGCGCGCGTCAGCGCCGAAGCCAAGGCCGCCGCCGGCATCGGCGAGGGCCTGATCCGCATGGCAGTGGGGCTGGAATCGGTGGCCGACCTGAAGGCCGACCTGCTGCGCGGCCTGCAGGGCTGACGGCGGGGCTGACTGCGGCGCCGGCAGCTCAGTCGCTGCCGGCCACGGCCTTCACGCCGGCCTTGGTCACGTCGTAGGTCGCCTCGACCGCGGTCGAGGTCACGCTGACCGCGGCCGAGCCGACCGTGGCCGCGGTGGATACCGCGGCGCTGCCCACTGCCACCGTGGCGCCGACCACGCTGCACGCGCCCAGCAGGGCGACGGCGGCAAGCGCGGCCGGCAGCGCGGCGCGGCGGGTCCAGCGGCCCGGCCCGGCGCCATCCTTCTTCGCGCGGCCGCTCATCGCAGCAGCCTGCGGCGCAGCAGCACCAGCGCCAGCACCAGCGCCGCCGCCGCGTAGGCGCCCAGCACCAGCGCGTGCAGCGCCAGGTCGTCGATCGGGCGTCCCAGCATGATGGGGCGGATCAGCGCCACCGCGTGCGCCAGCGGCAGGACCTGCGTGGCGGCCTGCGCGCCCGCGGGCAGTTGCTCGAGCGGGAAGAACACGCCGGACAGCAGCAGCATCGGCGTCATCACCAGGGTCTGGTAGAACATGAAGAAGTCGTAGCTCGGCGCCAGCGCCGTGACGATCATCGCCAGGCTGGCGAAGGCGATGCCCGCCAGCACGATCACCGGCAGCGCCAGCAGCGCGCCCGGCATGTGCGCGTAACCGAGCGCGCCCGCCACCAGCATGATGGCCAGGCCCGACAGCACCGCCTTGCTGGCGGCCCACATGATCTCGCCCAGCACCACGTCGCCCAGCGTCAGCGGCGCGTGCATGATGGCCTCCCAGGTGCGCTGCACGTGCATGCGCGAGAAGGCCGAGTACATCGACTCGAAGCTGGCCGACATCATCACGCTCGAGGCCGTGGTGCCGGCCGCGAGGAAGGCGATGTAGGGCACGCCGTGGACCTGGCCGACCAGCAGGCCGAGGCCCAGGCCCAGGCCGAACAGGTAGATCATCGGATCGGCCAGGTTGCCGATCATCGACGGGATCGCCAGTTTCTTCCACACCATGAAGTTGCGGTACCAGACCAGGGTCCAGTTGCGCGCGTTCAGGGGCAGCAGCGGCTGCGGGTAATGCCGCGCCGGCGCCGCCGCGCGCGGTGGCGCGGTGGCGGCCGGCGTGCCGGCGGGGCGGGGATCTTGTTCGCTCATGTTCAATGGTTCGGTCCGTTGTGGTCCGCTGCCGGCGGTGCGCAGGCGCGGCGAGCCTCAGTCGCGCATCTCGCGCCCGGTCAGCTTGAGGAAGACGTCTTCGAGGTTGGCGGGCCGGTGCAGGTAGCGCACGCCGGCGCGGCCGTGCAGCGCGGCCAGCAGCGGCGCCGGCTCCTTCACGTAGCAGAACAGCGTCTCGCCGCTGACCTCGGTGCGCGCGGCCAGCGGCTGCAGCTCGCCGCGCAGCGGTTCCAGGTTGTCGCCATAGACTTCCACCACGTCGCAGCCGATCTGGCTGTCGATCAGCTCATGCGGCTTGCCTTCGGCGATCTTGCTGCCGCCGTCGATCACGCACAGGTAGTTGCACAGGCGCTCGGCCTCCTCCATGAAGTGGGTGGTCAGCAGGATGGTCTTGCCGCCGGCCAGCAGCGACTTCAGCCGCTCCCAGATCAGGTGGCGCGCCTGCGGGTCGAGGCCGGTGGTGGGCTCGTCCATGACCAGTAGGTCGGGATCGTTGATGAGCGCGCGCGCCACCGTCAGGCGCCGCCGCATGCCGCCCGACAGGTCGCGCACCTGCGCGCCGGCGCGGCTCTCGAGGCGGGCGAATTCCAGCAGCGCCGGCACGCGCCGCTCGATCTCGGCGCGCGCCAGGCCAAAGTAGCGGCCGAAGATGCGCAGGTTCTCGACCACGGTGAAATCGGGGTCGAGGTTGTCGAACTGCGGCACCACGCCCACGCGCATGCGGGCCTGCGGCGCGCGCTGCGGGATCGGCTCGCCGCACAGCGTGAGCGAGCCCGAGGCGGGCGTGGTCAGGCCCAGCAGCAGGCGCAGCGTGGTGGTCTTGCCGGCGCCGTTCGGCCCCAGCAGGCCGAAGCACTGGCCGCGCTGCACGCTCAGGCTCAGGTCGTTCACCACCACGGTGTCGCCGTATTGCTTGCTGACGTTGCGGAGTTCCAGGATAGCAGTCAAGGCAGGAGCCGGATCGGGGCGCGCCACGGGCGCAATCCCGCCATTATGCCGGCAAGGCGGCGGATGTCTCGTGGCGCGGCGCAGCAAGGAACGCCGGAACCGGTTATCTTGCTGGTTCGCGCCAGGCGCGCCACGGCGGGCGCCGGGCAGAAGAACAAGCCGCGTACCAACGCGAGAACGACAAGGAGACCGATCGATGAGCGCAGAGGATGTACTGGCCCGGTGGCAGGAAGACGAACGGCGCGCGCGCGCCAGCTTGCGCGAGCCCGGCGTGGCGACCACGGCGCAGCTGGCCGAGCGCGCGGGCCTGCAGTTTTTCGAGGACATGATGGCCGGCAAGCTGCCCGGCGCGCCCATCGGGCAACTGATGGACTTCGTGCCGGTGGAGTTCGCCTCCGGCCGCTTCGTGTTCCAGGGCACGCCCGGGCCGCAGCACTACAACCCGATCGGCACCGTGCACGGCGGCTACGCCGCCACGCTGCTCGACTCCTGCGTGGGCTGCGCCGTGCACACCATGCTGCCGGCGGGCAAGGGCTACACCACGCTCGAGCTCAAGGTGAACTACGTGCGTCCGCTGACCACGCGCACCGGCCCCATCCGCGCCGAGGGCAAGGTGATCAGCCTGACCACGCAGATCGGCATCGCCGAGGGCCGCATCGTCGACGCGCAGGGCAAGCTGTACGCATTCGCCACCACCACCTGCCTCGTTTTCCCGATGCCGGCCGCCTGAACCTGTACGGGGCGCTTTCCGTGTCGTTCCAACACTGGCTGGCAAGCCGCGCGGACGGCGGGCGAGCGCTACCTGGAATATGGGGGAAAGGGACGACGCGGGGTGTCGCGCGCCGGACGAACGGGCGAGCGCATGCAAGACGCCGGCCGCGCATCGATTCTTGCGGGCTGGGCGGAGCGGGATAAGGAATCGGTGGTGAGCGGTAGTCCGGCCCCGGAAGGCGGGACTACCGTCGGTGCCGCGCAAATGCAAAATCCGCCAGGTGATGCCTGGCGGATTCATGCGGCCCGGATATGTCTATGCGGGCCTTGAGGCCTGCGCGGCCCGCGGCAACTCGCGCCGGAGCGCGCTCGCCACCTGCACTGCCGGAATCAGTACAGCTTCTTCGGCAGCATTTGCATGCGCAGACGCTTGCGAAGGCGCGATTCCGCTGCCTTCTTCTTGCGCTTGCGCTCGGTCGTGGGCTTCTCGTAAGCGGTACGGCTCTTGAGTTCAACGATCAGGCCGGTCTGGAGGATGGCCCTACGGAAACGCCGCATTGCAACTTCAACGGGCTCACCGGGTTTCAAGACGATCTTAGTCAATTCTGTCCTTTAGCATTGCCGCGCGAAGCGGCGGGTTCAAACGGGGGAAACATTGGCCGCTTCAGGGCCTTTCTTGCCCTGTTGCGACTGGTATTGCACTCGCTGGTTATCTTGCAGCGGAGCACCCCCGCGAACCTGAGAGATGTGGACGAACAAGTCCTTGCCACCGGCGTCGGGGGTAATGAAGCCAAAACCCTTCTGGGCGTTGAAGAACTTGACGGTACCAGTTTCCATGAAGATTCCTCTTTTGAGCGCACAGAATGCGCCCACTTGCTTTTACATGTTTACGTAAACGCTGTCAAGGAAAGTCGCTGAAAACGCTTCACATATTCACGCCAGTGGCGTATAGTACGCCCCTCTGGCGCGGGGTGGAGCAGTTGGCAGCTCGTCGGGCTCATAACCCGAAGGTCGCAGGTTCAAGTCCTGCCTCCGCAACCAAGACCGCTATTCTACTAAAAAGCCCGCCTCTTATCAGGCGGGCTTTTCTGTTTTTTACCTCCGCCTGCCGCCTTTCTTGCGCCTTTCTTGCACCTTTCCCGCGCCGTCTTGCGCGCGGGCGCACGTTCGCCACCGTCGCCCGCCCGGCATGGTGGCGGAGGTGGTTCGCGCGGTCCCGCCCGGCAGTCCCCGGCACCCCGCCAGCCCTTGCCCCGCAAGGCTTTCGATGTGCCGCACGCAGAAGTGATACTCTTTTGAGCGATGCCTACCAGGAGATCACCGTGAGCCGCAAAACCCCCATCGAGCGCTACCGGAACATCGGTATCAGCGCGCACATCGACGCCGGCAAGACCACCACCACCGAGCGCATCCTGTTCTACACCGGGGTCAATCACAAGATCGGTGAAGTGCACGACGGCGCCGCCACGAT
>NZ_AQPL01000488.1:0-14628 GCF_000395345.1 Cupriavidus sp. WS
GGTTTCGTGGTGGGCGTGGTGGCTCCGGCGCGAGGGCACTCAGTGCCAGCGTATTGCTGTGCAAGAGTGCCCGCTGACACCCGCGCTCCGGTCCACCGCGCCCACCACGAAACCACGAGGATGCTATGTCGTGGCCGCCCAAGCCGGTAACGGCAGATGCCAGCTCAAGAACCACATTCACGCCCTGCCGCCGCCAAAACACGGACACCGTGCCAAGGGTCTGGCCCTCCGCCGAGGAGTCTGCTTTCTTTGGTTACTTTCTTTTCAGACAAAAGAAAGTGACTGGCAGCCCCGCGCAGCGGGGATGTCATACGGCTTTTGGGTCCAATCGCCAACGCCGCCAGAAAGAAAACCGCAAAGACCCCAAACCGCTCAAATCAGGCCAATCAATGCCTGAAATGCCGAGTCCCAGTCAGCACCATCGCAATATTCCTCTCATCCGCCGCCGCGATCACCTCATCGTCCCGCACCGAACCGCCCGGCTGGATCACGCACGAGGCGCCCGCGTCCACCACCACGTCGAGGCCGTCGCGGAACGGGAAGAACGCATCCGACGCCACCGCCGAGCCGGCCAGCGTCAGGCCGGCGTTCTGCGCCTTGATGCTGGCGATGCGCGCGGAGTCCACGCGGCTCATCTGGCCGGCGCCGACGCCCAGCGTCATGCCGCCGCCGCAGAACACGATGGCGTTGGACTTGACGAACTTGGCCACGCGCCAGGCGAACATCAGGTCGTCCATTTCCTTCGGGGTGGGATGGCGCTTGGTCACCACGCGCAGTTCTTCGCGCTGCACGTTCCTGGCGTCCGGGCCCTGCACCAGCAGGCCGCCGCCGACGCGCTTGAAGTCATACGGGTTCACGCCCTTGCCGAGCGGGATCTCCAGCAGGCGCACGTTCTGCTTGGCGGCGAACACCGCGCGCGCGCCGGCCGTGAACGACGGCGCGATCAGCACTTCGACGAACTGCTTGGCCACCACCTGCGCGGCGGCTTCGTCGAGCTCGACGTTGAAGGCGATGATGCCGCCGAAGGCCGAGGTGGAGTCGGTCTTGAAGGCCTTCTCGTAGGCTTCCAGCGCGCTGGCGCCCACTGCCACGCCGCACGGGTTGGCGTGCTTGATGATGACGCAGGCCGCGCCGTAGGCGGCGTCGAACGACTTGACGCATTCCCACGCGGCGTCGGCGTCGGCGATGTTGTTGTACGACAGTTCCTTGCCCTGCAGCTGCGCGTAGTTGGCCAGCGCGCCGTCGAACGGCTTGAGGTCGCGGTAGAACGCGGCCGACTGGTGCGGGTTCTCGCCGTAGCGCATTTCCTGCACCTTCTCGAAGGCGAGGTTGAGCGTCTGCGGGTAGGCGCTGCGGGCCTGGTGCGACTTGTCGGCGCCGAGGCTGGTCAGGTAGTTGGTGATGGCGCCGTCGTACTGCGCGGTGTGCGCGAACACCTTGGTGGCCAGGCGGAAGTTGGTGTCGTAGCCGACGCTGTTGGCGTTGGCGCGCATTTCCGCCAGCACCGGCGCGTAGTCGGCGGGGTCCACCACCACGGTGACGTCGCGGTGGTTCTTGGCCGCCGAGCGCAGCATGGTGGGGCCGCCGATGTCGATGTTCTCGATCGCGTCCGGCAGCGTGCAGTCGTCCTTGGCCACGGTCTGCTGGAACGGGTACAGGTTGACCACCAGCAGGTCGATGGTGGGGATGTCGTGCGCGGCCAGCGCGGCCATGTGCTCGGGCAGGTCGCGGCGCGCCAGGATGCCGCCGTGCACCTTGGGGTGCAGCGTCTTGACGCGGCCGTCGAGCATTTCGGGGAAGCCGGTGTAGTCGGCCACTTCCGTGACCGGCAGGCCGGCCTCGGCGAGCAGCTTGGCGGTGCCGCCGGTGGAGAGCAGCGCCACGCCCAGCGCGTTGAGCTCGCGGGCGAAGTCGACGATGCCGGTCTTGTCGGATACGGAGAGAAGAGCTTGCTTGATCATGGCTGTGGGGAACGCTTCAAAGTAAACCGTGCTGCTGCAGTTTCTTGCGCAGCGTATTGCGATTGATGCCCAGGTAGGCGGCGGCCAGCGACTGGTTGCGCTCGGCGCGCGCCATCACGGCTTCCAGCAGCGGCCGCTCCACGGCTTCGAGCACCATGTTGTACATGTTCGACGGCTCTTCGCCGTCCAGGTCGCGGAAATAGGCACTCAGGCTGTCCCGAATGCACTGGTCGATAGCGTTGCGGCTCATGCGGCAAGCAACTCCCCGTTCTTGTTGTTGTTCGACCCGTTGCGGTCGTCTTCGTCGCCGTCCGGGCCGGCCGCGCCTTCGTCCACGTAGACCAGGCGGTCCGACAGCAGCGCCTGCTGGTCGAAGAAGGCGTTGACCGCGGCCAGCTGGGCGGTGCTGCTGTCCAGCGTGTTCATGTGGTGGCGGAACAGGTTGGCGCCGGCCAGCCCGCGCGTGTACCACGCGATGTGCTTGCGCGCGGTGCGCACGCCGGTGAACTCGCCGTAGAACGCGTAGTGGTCTTCGAGGTGCTCGTTCATGATCGCGCGGATCTCGGCCACCTCGGGTGGCGGCAGCAGCGCGCCGGTGTCGAGATAGTGCGCGATCTCGCGGAACAGCCAGGGCCGGCCCTGCGCCGCGCGGCCGATCATGATGGCGTCGGCGCCGGTCGCGGCCAGCACGTGCCTGGCCTTGTGCGGCGAGTCGATGTCGCCGTTGGCGACCACCGGGATCGAGACCGACGCCTTGACCGCGGCGATGGTCTCGTACTCGGCCTCGCCCTTGTACAGGTCGGCGCGCGTGCGGCCGTGCACGGTCAGCATGCTGATGCCGGCCTCCTGCGCGAGGTGCGCGACGCGCAGCGCGTTGCGGTTCTGGCGGTCCCAGCCGGTGCGGATCTTGAGCGTGACGGGCACGCGCGGATCGACCTCGGCCACCGCGGCGACCACCGCCGCGACGATGCGCGCCACCAGCGGCTCGTTCTGCAGCAGCGCCGAGCCGGCGGCGACGTTGCACACCTTCTTGGCCGGGCAGCCCATGTTGATGTCGATGATCTGCGCGCCGCGCTCGACGTTGTAGCGCGCCGCCTCGGCCATCATCGACGGCTCGGCGCCGGCGATCTGCACCGCGATCGGCTCGACTTCGCCGGTGTGATTGGCGCGCCGCATGGTCTTCTCGCTCTTCCACAACTGCGCATTGGACGCGACCATTTCCGACACCGCATAACCCGCGCCCAGCCGCTTGCAGAGCTGGCGGAAGGGACGGTCCGTCACGCCGGCCATGGGCGCGACGAACAGATTGTTGCGGAGCAGGTGCGGTCCGATTTGCACGATAGAGACTGGCGGGGGGCCGGCAAGGCGGCCCGCAACGAGACAAAAATGAAATGGCATGCCCTGCCGGAACCATGCTCGGCGCATGGTTCGGCGACTTCCAGGGGCATGTGCGAGGGCAGGATTTTACCGCCAAACCGGGCGGGTTGCTTAAGTTTTGAGCAAATAATCGCAAGGGCGCCGCGACGGCCGGCGGCGGGACCGTGGCGCAGCGCGGCCGCGCGCCCCGCAGCGCGCGTTGCCGCGGGCCCGGCGGCGTCAGCGCCGCATGCCGTACATCATCTGCCGCGCCAGCGCATCCTTGAGCGGCCCGAGGCAGGCCAGCGCCGCCAGCGAGGCGCCGCGCGCATGCGCGGCCAGCGGGTAGGACACGCCGAACAGCCGGGGCAGCATGTCGGTCACGCCGATGGTCACGGCGCGGTCCAGCCGCTGCCGTCCGGCGAACGCCTGCAAGGCCTGCGGGCTGCACTCGGCGCGCAGCGCGGCGCCCAGCGCGAACGCGTCGCGCAGCCCCAGGTTGAGGCCCTGGCCGGCCACCGGATGCAGCGTCTGCGCGGCATTGCCGACCGCGACCACGCGGCCGTCGACCGTCACCTGGGCGGCATTGAGCCCGAGCGGGAACGCGTGGCGCTTGCCGATCGCGGTGAAGCGGCCCATGCGCGCGCCGAACGCCTGCTCCAGCTCGGCGAGGAACGCCGCGTCGGGCAGGGCCAGGCGGCGCGCCGCCTGTTCCGGCGGGCAGCACCAGACCAGCGCGTAGCCCGGCTCGCCGTGCTGTTCTTCATAGGGCAGCAGCGCCAGCGGGCCTTCCTCGGTGAAGCGCTCCCAGGCCCAGCCCGGCTGCGGACGTGAGCAGATCACGTGGGCGATGATGGCGGTCTGGCCGTAGTCGCGCCGGAACACCGGGCCGCCGCGCGTGCGCGGCGCGGCCTTGTTCTTGTCCTTGTCTTTGCCCTGGTCCTTGTCGGCCTGCGGCTGGAACAGGCCGCCCTCGGCCTGCACCGCCAGCCGCGCGGTGAAGACGGCGGGCTGCTGCTCGTGCGCGTGGCCGCTCAGGCGCACCAGCCCGGCGGGATCGTCGTGCTGTCCGGTGTGCCCGATGTGCGTGTCGTAGGCGCGCAGCAGGCGCGCGCCGCCGTCCGGCACGGACTGCGCGGCCGCGGCCAGCGCCCGCTCGAGCGCGCCGCACAGCTCGCCGTAGCGCACCACGTAGCCGAGCGCCGGCACGGCGTAGTCGTCGTGGTGCAGGCGCACGTGGCCGAAGCGCCCGCGCTGCGACACATGGATGTGTTCGATCGGCGTCACCGCGCGCGGCCATGCACCGATCTGCTCGAGCAGCTGGCGGCTGCCGTGCGAGAGCGCGATGGCGCGCGGGTCGCGCGCCGCGCGCGCCGGCGTGGCGGCGTCGATCAGCGCCACCCGCCAGGGACTGGTGCGCAGCAGCAGGCAGGCCAGGGACAGGCCGACCGGGCCGGCGCCGACGATGGCGATGTCCGCGTCCATGATGTCGTCAGTGGCCGCCGGGCGCATGCGTGCCGTCCGCCGCGTCCGCCTGCCTTGCCGGGTCCGCCGCGCCGGCATCGCTCGCGGCCGGCTCCGGCTGCGCGCCGCGCTTCCACAGGTTGGCGTCGGTGCGGTGCTTGCCGGCCGCAGCGTCGCGCAGCGCGTTGTCGAGCTTGGACTGGCTGAAGCCGGGCAGCGCCTGCAGGCGCTCCACCAGCGCGGCCTGGTTGACCGCGTTCATCGGCACCACGCAGCCGCGCCGGGTGCCGTCGGCGGCCGGGTCGCCGACCAGGATCAGCCAGGCGGGGCCGGCCCACGGCTCGCGGTTCGAGACCCGCACCACCACGCGCTCCAGCGCGTCCCACTCGACTTCCTCGCGCTGGCCGTCGGGGCGGTGCACCACCACGCGGTCATCGTAGAGATTGATCACGAACGGCTGCGACGGATCGTAGCCGCGCGCGCGCGGGGCGTCGGCACGGCCGGCGCCGGGCAGGACCTTGCGCAGCCAGCCGATCATCGCGCACCTCCCGCCTCGCGCATGAGGGCTTCGATCTCGTCGGCCTTGACCGGCACGCCGCGCGTGATCAGCTCGCAGCCGGCGGCGGTGACGACCGCGTCGTCCTCGATGCGGATGCCGATGTGCCAGAAGCGCTCGGGCACATCCGGCGCCGGGCGCACGTAGATGCCCGGCTCCACGGTCAGCACCATGCCGGGCTCGAGCGGGCGCCACGGGCGTTCGCCTTCGGCCGGCGCGGCGCCCGGCACGCGGTATTCGCCCACGTCGTGCACGTCCATGCCCAGCCAGTGGCCGGTGCGGTGCATGTAGAACTGGCGGTAGGCGCCGCTGGCGAGCACGTCGTCGACGTTGCCGCAGCGGTTCGCGTCGAGCAGGCCGCTGTCGAGCATGCCCTGCGCCAGCACGCGCGTGGCGGCGTCGTGCGGCACGTTGTAGGGCACGCCGGGGCGGGTCTCGGCGATGGCGGCTTCCTGCGCGGCCAGCACCAGGTCGTAGAGTTCGCGCTGGGCCGGCGAGAAGCGGCCCGAGACCGGGAAGGTGCGGGTGATGTCCGACGCATAGCTGTCGAGTTCGCAGCCGGCGTCGATCAGGCACAGGTCGCCGTCGCGCAGTTCGGCCGGGCCGGCGCGGTAGTGCAGCACGCAGGCATTGGCGCCGGTGGCGACGATCGAGTTGTAGGCCACGCTCTGCGCGCCGTGGCGGCGGAATTCGTAGAGCAGCTCGGCTTCGAGGTGGTATTCGCGCAGCCCCTGGCGCGACGCGCGCATGGCGCGCACGTGCGCCTGCGCCGAGATCTCGCCGGCGCGGCGCATCACCGCGATCTCGCCGGCGTCCTTGAACAGGCGCATCTCGTCGAGGATGGTGCGGATGTCGAGCGCGGTCGCCGGCGCGGTCACGCCGGCGCGGCCCTGCATGCGCACCGCGTCGAGCCAGCGGCGCACCTGCATGTCGGTGCGGGTGGTGGCGGCCAGCGGGTAGGCCAGCACGGCGTGGTTGGCCAGCAGCGGCGGCAGCAGCGTGTCGATCTCCTCGACCGAATGCGCCGCGTCGAAGCCGAACGCGGCCTGCGCGCCTTCCGGGCCGTGGCGGAAGCCGTCCCAGATCTCGCGCTCTTCGTGCTTGGGGCGGCAGAACAGGATGCAGCGCTCCGGGCCCGCGGCCGGCGCCACCAGCACCAGCACCGCTTCCGGCTCGGTGAAGCCGGTCAGGTAATAGAAATAGCTGTCGTGGCGATACGGGTAGTCGCTGTCGCGGTTGCGCATGGCTTCCGGCGCGGTGGGCAGGATCGCCACGCCGCCGCCGGCGGCGCGCAACTGCTGCAGCACGCGGGCGCGGCGGCCGCGACAGGCGGAAAGAAGGGCAGGGTCGGGAGCGGTCATGTGTGTGGCCACGTGGATGTTGGGGGGAACAGGCTCGATTCTACGCCGCCGCCATCGGCGGGTCAGCGCGGCGGCGCGGTGCCGGCCGCGGCGCGCAGGGCGGCGTCCAGGCCGGCAAGCTGGGCCGGGGTGCCGACGTTCTCCCAGGCGCCGTCGAAGCGCTCGCCGCTGGCCAGGCCGGCGGCCACGGCGGCGCGGTAGTAGGGCGTCATGGCGACCTTCCGGCCGGGCTCGATGTCGGCGAACATGCGCGTGTCGTACAGGCCGATGTTGCCGAAGGTGAGGCTGGCCGCGCCGGCGCTGCCGGCGGGCCGCAGCAGGCCGTCGGCGCCGAGCGCGAAGTCGCCGCCGGGATGGAACGGCGGGTTGGGCACCATCACCAGGTGCATGCGCGGCTCGGGCGCGCCGGCCAGCGCGCGCGCGCGCGGCAGCAGCGCGCGGTAGTCGAAGTCGGTGAAGATGTCGCCCGACACCGCCAGGAAGATGTCGCCGCGCGCCGGCGCCGCGCTCAGCAGCGGCAGGGCGCGGGCGATGCCGCCGGCGGTCTCCAGCGCGCTGGCCTCGGCCGAGTAGGCCAGGCGCACGCCGAAGCGGCCGCCGTCGCCGAGCGCGTCCTCGATCTGCTGGCCGAGCCATGCGTGGTTGATGACGATGTCGGTGAAGCCGGCGCGCGCCAGCGCCTCGATCTGCCAGACGATCAGCGGCTTGCCGCCGGCCGGCAGCAGCGGTTTGGGGCGGGCGTCGGTCAGCGGGCGCATGCGCTCGCCGCGCCCGGCGGCGAAGATCATGGCTTTCAAGGCGGGCTCCGGTGCATTCGCGTTGGCGTTCATTTCGGCAGGTGGCCGAGCCACCAGGTGAGGCCGATCAGCGTGGCCATGCCGCCGGCGATGGTCCAGCCGACGCTGCGCGTGCGCGCGGCGATGACGATGGCCACCAGGCCGGCCAGCAGGCGCGCGTTGTCCAGGCCGAGCGCGAGCCGGCCGCCGCGCATCAGCAGGTCGGGCGCGATCAGCGCCGACAGCATGGCCGCCGGCACGAACTGCAGCGCGGTGCGGAACCACGAGGGCAGCCGCACCCGGCCTTCCACGGCGATGAAGGACAGGCGGATCAGGAAGGTGGCGAGGCCGGCGCCGAGGAACACCAGCAGCAAGGTCATCTGGCTCATGCCGCGGGCTCCGTGGCGCCGTGCTTGCGCTGGCCGCCGCCGCGCAGCAGCATGCCGGCGGCGATGCCGCCCAGCGCCGCCACCATCAGGCCCAGCTTGTGCGGCATGCCGAAACAGGCCACCGCCAGCGCGCTGGCCACCAGCGCCGCGGCGCCATGCGAGCGGTGCCGGATGCCGGGCACGATGATGGCGATGAAGGTCAGCGGCAGGAAGAAGTCGAGCGGCCAGTCGCGCGGCACCTGCGCGCCGACCAGCACGCCGGCCAGCGTCGAGACCTGCCAGCTCGCCCACAGCGAGAACCCGGCGCCGAAGAAGAACCAGTGGCGGTAGCGCCGCCGCTCGCCGTCGTCGGCCAGGCGGCGCGTCATGGCGGCGAAGGCCTCGTCGGTCAGCAGGTAGGCCACCAGCGCCTTCCAGCGGCGCGGCAGGTGGGCCAGCGCCGGCGCGATGCTGGCCGAGTAGAGCGCGTGGCGCAGGTTGACCATCGCCACCGTGACCGCGATCAGCACGGCCGGCGTGCCGGCCGCCCACAACTGCGTGAGGATCATCTGCGAGGCGCCGCCGAACACCACCGCGCTCATGGCGCAGGCTAGCCACGCCGGCATGCCGGCATTGACCGCCAGCACGCCGTAGATCAGGCCGAACGGCACCACGCCGAGCAGCATCGGCGCCAGCGCGCGCACGCCGGCCCACCATTCGCCGCGGCGGGTGGCGGCGGGCCCGGCGGGCGAGGCGGCGGGCGCGCCTTGCGCGGCGGCCATCAGAAGGTGTAGCCGACCGGGCGCTCGACGCCGTCGAGGGCGTCGAACAGGCGTACCAGCTTGCGCAGTTCGGCGTAGCGGCCGGCCACCTGGCGCGCGTATTTCAGCACCAGCGGCAGGTTGGCGAGGTAGCCGTCCTTGCCGTCGCGGTGGTACAGGCGGGCGAAGATGCCGAGCACCTTGAGATGGCGCTGCAGGCCCATCCACTCGAAGTCGCGGTAGAAGTCGCCGAAATCGCCGGCCACCGGCAGGCCGGCCTTGCGCGCGCGTTCCCAGTAGCGGATCAGCCAGTCGAGCTGCGCCTCTTCTTCCCATTCGACGTAGGCGTCGCGCCACAGCGAGACCGCGTCGTAGGTGATGGGGCCGATCACCGCGTCCTGGAAGTCGAGGATGCCAGGATTGGCCTCGCCCTCGAGCACCATCAGGTTGCGCGAGTGGTAGTCGCGGTGCACGTAGACCTGCGGCTGCGCGAGGTTGTTGGCCAGCAGCGCCTGCGTCACTTCGGCCAGGCCTTCCTGCTGCGCCGCCGTGAGCGTGACGCCGAGGTGCCGCGCCACGTACCACTGCGGGAACAGGTCGAGCTCGCGCTGCAGCAGCGCCTGGTCGTAGGCGGGCAGGGTGCCGGGGCGGGTGGCTGCCTGGATGCGCACCAGCGCCGCCGCGGCGTCGCCGTACAGCTGCCGCGCGCTGGCGGCGTCGAGCCGCGACAGGTAGGTGGTATTGCCCAGGTCGCTCAGCAGCAGGAAGCCCTGCTCCAGGTCCTGCGCCAGCACCTTGGGCACGGTCACGCCGGCGTCGCCGAACAGGCCGGCCACGTGGATGAACGGGCGGCAGTCTTCCTGCGCGGGCGGCGCATCCATCACGATCACGCTCGGATGTGCCGGGTTGCCGGTGCGGGCGCGGAAGTAGCGCCGGAAGCTGGCGTCGGCCGAGGCCGGCACGCAGGAGGCGGGGTCGACCGACCAGGCCGGACCGAGTCCGGACACCCACAGTTTGAGCTGGTCGAGACGCGGGTCGAGAGGATGTGCTGCCATGCCGGAAAGGGAGAATACGATGCCCCGTATAATACCCGACCAGCACCGGGCCCCGGGGCGGCCCCGGGTGGGCTTGCCTTGCCCGGAAAGCCTGCTCCGGCGGCGGCTGGCGGCCACTGGACCGCCGCTGTCGCGCTGACCCACGACCCGCTCGCATGACCGAACAACGACGATCACCGCACCAGAAGGCAAGCAAGACATCGGCGCGACTGCCCGGCAGCGCACTGCGCCCGCTCGTGTTGGCGATGGCCGGATGGTCGGTGTGCGCGCAGGCGCAGACAGCGGGTTCGGCCATTCCCGACCTGCCGGTCGCCGAGCCCGCCGCCGAGCGGGTGCCCGAGGCGCCGCCGGTCTCGGGCGAGCTGGTGCCGCGCCTGGCCGAGCCCGGCGGCCCCCAGGCCCCGCCGGCGGCGCCCGGCGAGAACCCGCCGACCTTCGTCTCGGGCGACCGCATGAACGGCTACAACCAGCGCGGCGTGGAGCTCGAGGGCAACGCCGAGCTGCGCCGCGCGGGCGGCGTGGTCAAGGGCGACAAGCTCACCTACGACCAGGACAGCGACGAGGCCTTCGTGCACGGCAACGCGCGCCTGTCGCGCGGCGGCTCGCTGGCGGTGGGCCCGGAAGCCCGGCTCAAGGTCGAGGCCAACGAAGGCTACATGCTGTCGCCGGACTATTATTTCCAGCAGACCGGCGGCTCGGGCAAGGCCGAGCGCATGGATTTCCTGGACAAGGACCTCAGCACGATCCAGCGCGCCACCTATACCACCTGTTCGCCCGACAACGCGGACTGGTATTTCAGCGCGCGCACGCTCGACATCGACAACGATCGCCAGGTCGGCACCGCCTACGGCAGCGTGCTGCGCTTCTTCGACGTGCCGATCATGGCCGCGCCGGTGTTCAGCTTCCCGCTCAACAGCGACCGCCACAGCGGCTTCCTGCCGCCGCTGTTCGGCTACAGTTCCTCGTCCGGCCTGGACCTGACGGCGCCGTATTACTTCAATATCGCGCCCAACCGCGACCTGACGCTCTTCCCGCGCGTGGTGAGCTCGCGCGGCTTCCAGCTCGGTGGCGACTACCGCTATATCGGCAGCGGCTACGCCGGGCGCATCCGCGCCGAGTTCCTGCCGGACGACCAGAAGACCAAGACCAACCGCTGGTCGTACTCGATCCAGCATACGCAGGCGCTCGCCACCGGACTGTCCGCGTATGTGAACGTGAACAAGGTCTCGGATGCCCAGTATCCGAACGACCTGAGCCGCTCGGTGGTGCAGGCCACGCAGTTGCAGTATGTCCAGGAAGGCGGCATCACCTATAACTGGCAGGATTTCGCGCTGCTGGCACGCGTGCAGAAGTTCCAGACGCTGCCGCCGAGCGGGGCTTCCTACGAGCGCGTGCCGCAGTTGAACGGCAAATACACCCGCTATGACCTGGGCGGCTTCGACATCCAGGTGGAGACCGACTTCAGCCGCTTCCGCATCCCGCTGTCGTCCGGCAGCGCGCAGATGCCCGAAGGCGACCGCCTCTTCATTCAGCCGTCGATCAGCTACCCGATCGTGCGGCCCGGCTGGTTCGTCACACCCAAGGTGTCGTTCAACGCCACCCAGTACCAGATGGAGCCGGGCTCGATCGCGCCGGGCACGCCCAACACGCTGAACCGGAACCTGCCGACCTTCAGCGTGGACTCCGGCATGACCTTCGAGCGCGACGCGCCGACCGTGAGCCGGCTGTTCGGCGTCAACTACGTGCAGACGCTCGAGCCGCGCCTGTTCTACGTCTACACGCCGTTCCGCGACCAGAGCCTGTTCCCGCTGTTCGATACCGTGCAGTCGGACTTCGGCTACGGCCAGATCTTCAGCGAGAACCCGTTTACCGGCTACGACCGCATCGCCGACAACAACAAGATCACGGCCGGCGTGACCACGCGCCTGATCGAGGCGGGCACCGGCATCGAGCGCTTCCGCGGCACCATCGCCCAGCGCTTCGACCTGACCGGCCAGCGCGTGCAGATCGGCGGCACCGATCCGATCGGCAAGGCCGGCTACTCCGACCTGCTGGCGGCGGCCACGGTCCAGCTGTTCCGGGGCTATTATCTCGATACCGGGGTGCAGTACAACCCGGACAGCGACCGTGTGATTTATTCGAATATCGCCTTCTCGTGGCGTCCCGAGGCGCGCAAGACGTTCAATATCGGCTACCGCTACCGCCGGCCGACCTCGGTGACGGACGATACCGCCATCGACCAGCTCGAGCTGTCGAGCCAGTGGCCGCTGACCCAGCGCACCTACGGCATCGGCCGGGTCGCGTTCGACATGAGCGCGAGCCAGCTCGTCGACGCGCTCGCCGGGGTCGAATACGCGGCCGACTGCTGGGTCGGACGGGTGGTCTACCAGCGCTTCCGCAACACGACGAACGGCTACACCGGACGGATCTTCTTCCAGGTGGAGTTCCGCGGGCTGTCCAAGATCGGCTCCAATCCGCTGGATATACTGCGGCTGAACGTGCCGGGTTATGAGCCCGTCACCGCCAGTCCGGTGATTCCATCCCAGCTCGACCATTACGAATGACGGACCATGATGAAACGTCAAGAAAGCACCGCGTTGTCCCACCTGCCGTCCGGCCTGACCGGCTGGCATAGCCTGCTGCTGGCCGCGCTGCTGGCCGCTTTCGCACTGCCTGCCGCGGCGCAGCTCAAGGCGCCCGGCGCCCAGCCGCGCGCCACCGGCATCTTCCTGCCGCAGGCGGGCGACAGCAGCGCCACTTCGCCGAGCCAGCCGCGCCTGGGCGTGACGCAGCCCGGCGCCACCGCCCAGCGCTCGCAGCTGGTGGACGAGGTGGTGGCGATCGTCGACAGCAGCGTGATCACCCGGCGCGAGCTGCTGGACCGCGCCGACGAGATCGAGGGACAGCTGCGCGCCGCCAACCGGCCGGTGCCGGCGCGCGCCGACCTGCTCGGCGAGGTGCTGGAGCGCCTGGTGATGGAGCGCGTGCAGACGCAGGCCGCGCAGGACGCGGGCATCAAGGTGACCGACCAGGAAGTCGACCGCGCGGTCGAGTCGGTGGCGCAGCAGAACCGCATGAGCGTGACCGACCTGCGCTCGCAGGTCGAGCGCAGCGGCATGGCCTGGCCCAAGTACCGCGACGAGCTGCGCAAGCAGGTGCAGGTGATCCGCCTGCGCGAGCGCGAGGTCGACTCCAAGGTCCAGGTCTACGACGGCGAGATCGACAACTATCTCGCCGCGCGCGGCGGCCAGGGCGCCGCCGGCAGCGGCCCGACCGAGTACAACGTCGCCCAGATCCTGGTGCGCGTGCCGGAAGACGCCTCGGACGCCCAGAAGACCGCGCTGCGCGCCAAGGCCGAGGGCCTGCTCAAGCAGGTCCAGGGCGGCGCCGACTTCGCCCAGCTGGCGAAAGCCTCCGACTCGGCGGAAGCGGCCCAGGGCGGCGCGCTCGGCTTCCGCGAGATCGGCCGCCTGCCGGCGCTGTTCGCCAACGCCGTGCTCGACCTGCAGGTGGGCGCGGTGGCGCCGCAGGTGATCGAAAGCGCCAACGGCTTCCATGTGCTCAAGCTGGTGGCCAAGCGCACCGCGCCGGCCGCGGCGCCGAACCCGGCGGCCAGCGAGCGCATCGCCCAGACCCAGGTGCGCCACATCCTGATCCGCACCGGCCCCAACATGCCGGAAGCCGAGGCGCGCCGCCAGTTGTCCACGCTGCGCGACCGCATCACCCACGGCGGCGATTTCGCCGACGCCGCGCGCCGCTTCTCGCAGGACGGCTCCGCCTCCAACGGCGGCGACCTCGGCTGGGTCTCGCCCGGCGAGCTGGTGCCCGAGTTCGAGCAGGCCATGAGCCGGCTGCGCCCGGGCGAGGTATCCGAGCCGGTGGTCAGCCAGTTCGGCGTGCACCTGATCCAGGTCCTCGACCGCCGCGAAACCGAGATCACGCCGGAAAAGCAGCGCGATTTCGCCCGCGCCGAAGTGCGCGAGCAGAAGATCCGCGCGGCCTACGAAGACTGGCAGCGCCAACTGCGCCAGGCGGCCTACGTGGAATACCGCGTCAACCGCCAGCGTTCCGAGAATTGAGCGCGCGCGCCGCCGCCATGTCCGCACCGCTCGCGCTGGCCATCACCACCGGGGAGCCTGCCGGCATCGGCCCCGACATCACCGTGGGCGCCCTGCTGCAGATGGCCGGCGAGTACCCGCAGGCGCGCTTCCACGTGATCGGCGACGCGCGCCTGCTGGCCGAGCGCGCCGCCGCGCTCGGCGTGGCGCAGGCGTGGGCCCGCCGGCTGGCCGACGGCAGCGTGGCGAGCGAGGACATCGCGCTGTCGGTGCCGTGCCATGCCGGCCGGCTCGACGCGCGCAACGGCGACTACGTGCTGGCGCTGCTGGACCACGCCATCGACGGCTGCACGCCCGGCGCGGACGGCGCCGCGCGCTACGCCGGCATGGTCACGGCGCCGGTGCAGAAGAGCACCATCAATGACGCCGGCGTGCCGTTTACCGGCCACACCGAATACCTGGCCGAGCGCGCCGGCGTGCCGCGCGTGGTGATGATGCTGGCCGGCCCGCAGCCCGCGCACGCCAACGCCGTGCTGCGCGTGGCGCTGGCCACCACCCACCTGCCGCTGCGCGCGGTGCCCGACGCGATCGACGTGCCCATGCTGGTGCAGACGCTGGCCATCGTCGACGCCCACCTGCGCCGCCACTTCGGCATCGAGCGCCCGCGCATCCTGGTGACGGGGCTCAACCCCCACGCCGGCGAGAGCGGCCACATGGGCCACGAGGAAATCGACGTCATCATCCCCGCGCTGGCCGCGGCCGCCGACGCCGGCATCGACGCGCGCGGGCCCTATCCGGCCGACACGCTGTTCCAGCCGCGCCACCTCGACGGCGCCGACTGCGTGCTGGCGATGTACCACGACCAGGGCCTCGCGCCGCTCAAGTACGGCACCTTCGGGCACGGCGTCAACA
>NZ_AQPL01000489.1:0-3032 GCF_000395345.1 Cupriavidus sp. WS
TCGCGCCGCTCAAGTACGGCACCTTCGGGCACGGCGTCAACATCACGCTGGGCCTGCCCTTCATCCGCACGTCGGTCGACCACGGCACGGCGCTCGACCTGGCCGGCAGCGGCCGCGCCGAGCACGGCAGCATGATCGAGGCGATCCGCAATGCCATCGTCATGGCCGGACACGCCGGCGGCCGCCCGCGCGCCGTGCCGGCGGCAACCCGCTGAGGCCCGGCGAGAGCCGACGAGAGAGCTATGCGTTCCAACGTACATCAGGGCCACGTGGCCCGCAAACGATTCGGGCAGAACTTCCTGGTCGATGACGGCATCATCCACGGCATCGTCAGCGCCATCGACCCGCAGCCGGGCGACACCCTGGTCGAGATCGGCCCGGGCCTCGGCGCGCTGACCCAGCCGCTGCTCGAGCGCCTGCCGCGGATGCAGGTGGTGGAGCTGGACCGCGACCTGGTCGAGCGCCTGCGCCGCCGCTACGGCGAGCGCCTGACCGTCCATGCCGGCGACGCGCTGGCCTTCGACTTCGGCAAGCTGCACGAGGCCGGCAAGCCGCTGCGCATCGTCGGCAACCTGCCGTACAACATCTCCAGCCCGCTGCTGTTCCACCTCGCCGCCTTCGCCGACCTCGTGCGCGACCAGCATTTCATGCTGCAGAAGGAAGTGGTGGAGCGCATGGTGGCCGAGCCCGGCAGCAAGGCCTTCGGCCGGCTGTCGATCATGCTGCAGGTGCGCTACCACATGGAGCACGTGCTGGACGTGCCGCCGGCCTCGTTCAACCCGCCGCCCAAGGTCGACTCCGCCGTGGTGCGCATGATCCCGTGGCCGCGCCAGGCCGACGGCCAGTTGCGCTCGCCGTATCCGGCCTGCGACCTGACCGTGCTTGGCGACGTGGTCGCCGCGGCGTTCTCGCAGCGGCGCAAGGTGCTGCGCAACACGCTGTCGATGCTGCGCGACCAGGTCGACTTCGACGCGCTGGGCTTCGACCTGAGCCGGCGCGCCGAGGAAGTGCCGGTGGCCGACTACGTCGGGCTGGCGCGCCAGCTCGAACTGCCCGCCGCGTGAGGCCGCTGCGATGATGCGCGCCATGCCGACCCGTATGCTCCGCGTCCATCGCTGGCGCCGCCGCTGAAGCGAGCGGCGTGCCGTCATCGACCGGACATTCACCGACAGATCCACCGATCCCGACTTCAGCCGCCGCAGCCCGCCCGGCAGGCGCATCGCCCCGCCGGACCGCTGCGCGGCGCCACCCCTCCCAAGGAAATGCCATGACTAGCGAAACGCAGGCGCCCCGGCGCAAGGTCATCCTCACCGGCGACCGTCCCACCGGCCAGCTCCACCTCGGCCACTACGTCGGCTCGCTCAAGAGCCGCGTGGCGCTGCAGGATTCCCACCAGCAATACCTGCTGCTGGCCGACACCCAGGCCATGACCGACAACGCGCACGATCCCGACAAGGTGCGGCGCAACGTGCTGGAGGTGGCGCTCGACTACCTGGCGGTCGGCATCGATCCGGCCAAGACCACCATCACGGTGCAGTCCTACCTGCCCGCGCTGGCCGAGCTGACGCTGCTGTACCTGAACTTCGTCACGGTGGCCCGCCTTGAGCGCAACCCGACCATCAAGGAAGAGATCCAGGCACGCGGCTTCGGCCGCGACATCCCGGCCGGCTTCCTGTGCTACCCGGCCGCGCAGGCCGCCGACATCACCGGCTTCAAGGCCGAGGTGGTGCCGGTGGGCGAGGACCAGGCGCCGCTGATCGAGCAGACCAACGAGATCGTGCGCCGCATCAACCACCAGGTCGGGCGCGACGTGCTGCCCGAGGCCGCCGCGCTGATCCCGCGCTTCGGCCGCCTGCCCGGCGTCGACGGCAAGGCCAAGATGAGCAAGTCGCAGGGCAACGCGATCCCGCTCGCGGCCACGCCCGAGCAGATCAAGGAAGCGGTCATGCGCATGTACACCGATCCCAACCACCTCAAGGTGTCCGATCCGGGCCAGGTGGAAGGCAACGTGGTGTTCACCTACCTCGATGCGTTCGACGAGGCCGCCGACGAAGTGGCGGAACTGAAGGCGCACTACCGCCGCGGCGGCCTCGGCGACATGGTGCTCAAGCGCCGGCTCGAAGGCGTGCTGCAGGCGCTGCTGGCGCCGATCCGCGAGCGCCGCGAAGCGCTCGCCAAGGACCCGCAGCACGTGTTCGACATCCTGCGCCACGGCACCGAGCAGGCGCGCGGCATCACCCAGCGCACGCTCGACGAAGTGCGCGACGCGTTGGGCACGTTCCGCTTCTGAGTTTTTCGGGAAGGCGCGCCGCGCCGCTTCAGGCGCGCCGGTTCACCAGCACGATGCCGGCCAGCACCAGCAGCGCCGCCACCGCCGAGCGCACGCCCGCCTGCAGCACCGCGCCCATCAGCGGCGCGGTCATCTTGATCACCACCTGCTGCAGGCCCCAGACCAGGCACAGCAGCACCATCAGGCCGATCGCGGTGCCGTCCAGCGGACGGCGGCTCAGCGCCGGCGCGCCCACCTCAAGGACGCGCCGCGTCGCGCGTGGAGTGGCGCTCGATCAGCTCGATCTTGTAGCCGTCCGGGTCCTCCACGAAGGCGATCACGGTAGTGCCGCCCTTGACCGGGCCCGCCTCGCGCGTGACCTTGCCGCCAGCCGCGCGGATACGCTCGCAGGCCGCCGCGGCGTCGTCGGTCTCCAGCGCGACGTGGCCGTAGGCGGTGCCCATCTCGTACTTGTCGACGCCGTAGTTGTAGGTCAGCTCCAGCACGGCCGTCTCGGATTCCGGGCCATAGCCGACGAAGGCCAGGCGGTACTTGTATTCGGGGTTGTCGCTCTGGCGCAGCAGTTGCATGCCGAGGATGCGGGTGTAGAAGTCGATCGAGCGCTGGAGGTCGCCGACGCGGAGCATGGTGTGGAGGAGACGCATTTTTGGGGTTTGGTTGTTGGTGGGGGGGAGGGGGGTATTTTAGACGGGATGGGGGGGGCTTCAAAGGTGGCTGCATGACGTCAGTCTGCTGAGCTTCA
>NZ_AQPL01000490.1:0-2049 GCF_000395345.1 Cupriavidus sp. WS
TGATCGGCTGCGACGCCATCGTCAGCGCCACCGACGACGTCATCTCCAA
Source organism: Cupriavidus sp. WS (assembly GCF_000395345.1). NCBI lineage: Bacteria > Pseudomonadati > Pseudomonadota > Betaproteobacteria > Burkholderiales > Burkholderiaceae > Cupriavidus > Cupriavidus sp. WS. Next base: position 50 of record NZ_AQPL01000490.1, read on the forward strand.
GACCCAGGCCGGCCGCACGCGCGCCATCGTCAACACCGCGCAGACGCCCACCGCCGAGTTCATCAAGAACCCGAAGTGGCAGTTCCCGGGCCTGTCCGCCGAGCAGGACATCCGCAACGCGGTGGGCGACGCCTGCGACTTCATCAACGCCAGCGGCCTGGCCGTGGCGCTGCTCGGCGACACCATCTACACCAACCCGCTGGTGCTCGGCTACGCCTGGCAGAAAGGCTGGCTGCCGCTGTCGCTGGACGCGCTGGTGCGCGCCATCGAGCTCAACGGCGTGCAGGTGGACAAGAACAAGGCCGCCTTCGACTGGGGCCGCCACATGGCGCACGACCCCGAGCACGTGCTGTCGCTCACCGGCAAGCTGCAGAGCACCGCCGAAGGCGCCGACGTGGTCAGGCTGCCCACGTCGTCGGGCGCGCTGCTGGAAAAGCTGATCGCGCGCCGCGCCGACCATCTCGCCGCGTACCAGGACGCCGCCTACGCGCAGATCTTCCGCGACGCCGTGAACCGCGTGCGCGCGAAGGAGAGCGAGATCGCCGGCAGCGGCAAACCCCTGCCGCTGACCGAGGCGGTGGCACGCAACCTGTCCAGGCTGATGGCCTACAAGGACGAATACGAGGTCGCGCGCCTCTACACCGATCCGGTCTTCCTCGACAAGCTGCGCAGCCAGTTCGAAGGCGAACCCGGGCGCGACTACCAGTTGAAGTTCTGGCTGGCGCCGCCGCTGCTGGCCAGGCGCGACGAACAGGGCCACCTGGTCAAGCGCGCGTTCGGCCCGTCCACCATGACCCTGTTCCGCCTGCTGGCGAAGCTCAAGGGCCTGCGCGGCGGCCCGCTCGACGTGTTCGGCAGGAGCGCCGAGCGCCGCACCGAGCGCGCGCTGATCGGCGAGTACCGCGCGCTGCTGGACGAGTTGACGCGCGACCTGAGCGCGGCCAACCACGCGGCCGCGGTCGCGCTGGCGAACCTGCCCGACGACATCCGCGGCTTCGGCCACGTCAAGGACGCCAACCTCGCCAAGGTGCGCGCGCGCTGGGCGGCGCTGCTGGGACAGTTCCGGCACCCGGAGACGGCGCAGCGGGTGGCTTGAGGTGCAGCTCGGGCGCAGACCTGCGACGGCGCCCCGGTTGCCGTCAAACCCCGCGTTATTTGTAGCGCGGGGTTTTTTGTTCTTGGCCGCGCAATGTTCCGATCCGTTCCGGCCATCGGAGAAAACCCGGAGTCGTCTGATTGATTCACCGCGGAGCGCCCTTTACGCTGCGGCTACAACACTGCCGGAGACGCCAGATGGATGACCAGAAGCGAAAGCGGATACTGAAAATCGCCGCCATTCTTCAAACCTTCCTCGCAGAAGACCTGGACATCGAGGTCGGGAATATGGAGTTACTCGACGTCAGCGGGCGAATCGTGGAGGCCGTCCGAACCGAGTTCTACAACGAGGGGCTGCGCGCGGCCGCCAGGCTGATCGAAAACAAGCTAAGCGACATGGTCGAGCAGATATCTTTCCTGGAAGCTTATGAAGCCCAAGTTCAGCCTGGCGCAAATGCGGGACGTATGGATTGATGCCTACGCAAGCGGCGATATCGACCAACTGGATTTCGTCGAATGCGATCACTTCTTCGTCAAGCGGGGCGAGAAAATGCTCTCCAAGCGGCAACAACTCGGACATATCCGTTCGCGCGTGGCGGCAGGTACGTGGGACCGCCCACACGTGCGGGATGAGTCGATCGACGTGACCGAGCATGCCGCGTGGGCGACGGTCTCGGGCGTCGGCTCGATGATGAAAAACGCGAAGGCATGCTCGCGCTTCAGCTTCGTGGAGCTGTGGCTTGTCAGCGGCGGACGGTGGCAAGTGGCCGCATTGTGCTACGAGGACCTCTCGCGCGCCGGGCAGGTATTGCCGCCATCCTGACCATCCTTCCATAGCGACGGTCTTCTCCCCTCTCCCGCCGGCGGGAGGGGCCGGGGGAGCGCCCCGGCGCCCGCCGACCCGG
>NZ_AQPL01000491.1:0-10055 GCF_000395345.1 Cupriavidus sp. WS
CGCCCCGGCGCCCGCCGACCCGGTCGCCACGCCCTCACGCCGGCTGCGCCAGCGTCGTCTCGTTTTCCTTCACGTACATCGAGTTGCGCGGCCGCGCGAACACGCGCCGCACCATCGGCTCGAAGAACGACAGCGGCAGGTTGTCGTAGTCGCGCATGAAGGCGGCGCCGTCGTATCTGGCGCAGAACTCGGCGGTGCGCGCGAACAGCTCGGGCTGGTCGCGGAACTGCTCGCGCAGGTTGCGGTCCAGGCCCAGGTGGTGGAAGAAGTAGTAGCCCTGGAACACGCCGTGCTTCTCCACCATCCACAGGTTCTTGGGGCTGACGAAGGGCTTGAGGATGGCCGCGGCGATGTCCGGATGGTTGAAGCTGCCGAGCGTGTCGCCGATGTCGTGCAACAGCGCGCACACCACGTATTCCTCGTCGCGGCCGTCGCGGTGCGCCAGCGTGGCGGTCTGCAGGCTGTGGGCGAGGCGGTCGATGGGGAAGCCGCCGCAGTCGCCGTCGAGCAGCTTGAGATGGGCGAGCACGCGGTCGGCCAGGTTCTGCGCGAACGGCATGAACTCGGCGGAAATGGCGGCCCAGTCCTCGCGCGTGCCGTTTTCCATATGGCTGAAGGTGGCGCGGGCGGGCGCGGCGGTTTCACTCATGGGGTTGTCTCCTTTGCGGGTTGGTCCCGTCGTCTTGATATGGGTGAAGCCGATTCTGGCACAGGATTCGCGGCTACACTGTCAAGGATCCAACATTGCCGCCGCCGCGCGCGGCACAGCCAGCAGCATGCAGATCCGCCCCTACCGGCCCGCCGACGAGGCCGACATCGTTTCCCTGTGGCAAACCTGCGGCCTGACCCGGCCGTGGAACGACCCGAAGAAGGACATCGCCCGCAAGCTCACCGAACAGCCGGAGCTGTTCCTGGTCGGCGAGGTGGACGGCCGCCCGATGGCCTCGGCCATGATCGGCTTCGACGGCCACCGCGGCTGGGTCTATTACCTGGCCGTGCATCCCGAGCACCAGCGCCGCGACCACGGCCGCCGCCTGATGGCGCACGCCGAGCAGTTGCTGATCGAGCGCGGCTGCCCCAAGATCAACCTGCTGGTGCGCACCGGCAACCGTCAGGTCATCGATTTCTACCGCAGCCTCGGGTACGCGCAGGACGAGGCGGTCAGCCTCGGCAAGCGGCTGATCCCGGATCTGTAGGCACATCGCGCCATCGGCAGGCCATCATGTTCCGCATCCTCGCCATCGATCACCTGGTCCTGCGCAGCGCCGACGTGCCCGCGCTGCGGCGCTTCTACGTGGACGTGCTGGGCTGCAGCGTGGAGCGCGAGCAGCCCGCCTTCGGCCTGACCCAGCTGCGCGCCGGCAGCGGCCTGATCGACCTGGTCACGCTGGACGGCCCGCTCGGGCGCGCCGGCGGCGCGGGGCCGGGCGCCGAGGGCCGCAACCTCGACCATTTCTGCCTGCGCCTCGACCCGTTCGACGCCGACGCCCTGGGCGCCCACCTGCGCGCGCATGGCGTGGCGCCGGGGCCGGTGGAGATGCGCTTCGGCGCCGAGGGCAAGGGGCCGTCGATCTACGTGCGCGATCCGGACGGCAACGTGGTCGAGCTGAAAGGGCCGCCAACGCAGGCATGACCATGCATGAGGAGGCATGACGGGTGACGCGAACTAGGCATGCGGCCCGCTTCCCCCTACAATTCCCGCTTCCCCCGCCGCCGCGCCAGGCGCGCCATGACACCTCAAGACGCTGCTCCCGGCCCGGCGCCCCGCCCGGCTTCCACCGCTGCCGACTCTGCTGCCTCGGGCCGCCCGCCCATCTCGCCGCGCCAGCTGGTCTGGACCCTCGGCGTCACCGAGACCATCTCCTGGGGCACGCTGTATTTCGCCTTCACCGTCTTCATCGGGCCGATGAGCGCGGCGCTGGGCTACTCCAAACCCTTCCTCGCCGGCGGCTACTCGCTGGGCCTGCTGGTGTGGGCGATGTGCTCGTTCGCGGTGGGCCGCCTGCTGGACCGCGTGCCGGCGCGCGTGGTCATGGCCAGCGGCTCCGCGCTGGCCGGCGCCGGGCTGCTGCTGTGGGCGTGGAGCCCGGGCCCGGCGGTCTTCCTGCTGATGTGGATACCGCTCGGGCTGGCCATGTCCACCACGCTGTACGAGCCGGCCTTCGTGGTGCTGCGCCAGGCCTTCGGCGACGGCTACCAGAAGTCCATCATGACGGTGACGCTGATGGCCGGCTTCGCCAGCACGGTGTTCGTGCCGCTGGCGCAATGGCTGGTGCTGCACCTGGGCTGGCGCGAGACGCTGGTGTGCTTCGCCGCGCTCAACCTGCTGGTCTGCGCGCCGCTGCATGCGCGCCTGCGCTACGTGGCGCATGCCAGCTACGCCGCCGCGCCGGCGCCGGTGCCGGTGCCGCAGGCCGGCGCGGCGCCGCCCGGCATCGCGCGCGTGGCGCTGCGTCAGCCGGTGTTCTGGGCGGTGGTGCTGGCCTTCACGGCGCTGGCCGTGATCGCCTCGCTACTGGGCGCGCACCTGATCCCGATGCTGACCGAGAAGGGCCTGCCGCTGGGCGAGCAGTTGATCGTGGCGGCGCTGATCGGCCCGGCGCAGGTGCTGGGGCGGCTGGTGATGATGCGCTTCCCGGTGCGCCATCCGCTGCGCCTGTCGCTGCCGGTCTACGCGGTGATGAGCGTGGGCCTGCTGTGCTTCGCGCTCGGCTACGGCAAGTGGCTGATGGCGGCGGCGCTGCTGTACGGCTGCGCCAACGGCATCAACACCATGCTGCGCGCGATGGCCATGCCGGAGCTGATCTCGCGCCACCACTACGCCACGCTCAACGGCCTGATGATGACGCCGGTGCTGCTGATGCAGGCCGCCGCGCCGTGGCTGGGCGCGCTGCTGTGGCGCGCCGCCGGCGGCTACTGGCTGATGCTGTGGGTGATGGTGGCGCTGGCGCTGGCCGCGCTGGGCGCCTTTGCCTTCGCGCTGCAGCAACGCGGCCTGCTGCGCGCGGCCGATGCCGCGCTGGCGTAACGTGCCGGCGTGAAACACGCATGCCGCCGGGATGAAACCGGAACGATGCCGGCGTAGTCCGGCGCGGCCGCGCGTCATGCGCGCGTCATGCGCGCGACCGGCCGATGTGCGACGATGCGGGGCTCGAACATTCCGCAGCGCTCCCCGGGGCACGGCGCGCCACACCGGCGCGGCTGTCCGCGCCCTTCGCCAACATGCCTGATTCCTCCCCTGCCGGCCTGACCCGTCCGTCCGCTTCCCTTCCCTCCGCCGCCACGCACAGCGCGCGCCGCGTGGAGCACGCCGCGCGCGCCACGATGGCGCTGTTCTTCGTCAACGGCGCCACCTTCGCCACCTGGGGCGTCCATATCCCGACCATCAAGGCGCGCTTCGGGCTGTCCGACGCGGTGCTGTCGCTGGCCATGCTGGCGGTGGCCGGCGGCGCCATCGCGGCGATGGGCCCGGTGGGCCGCTGGGTGGCGCGCGTGGGCAGCGCCCGCGCCTCGCGCCTGAGCGGGCTGGTGTACGCGGTGGCCACGACCGCCATCCTCGCCATGCCGTCGTTCGCGCTGCTGATCCCGGCGCTGATCGCGTTCGGCATGGCCAACGCGGCCTTCGACGTCGGCATGAACGCGCAGGCCGCCACGGTGGAGAACAGCCGCGCGCGGCCGGTGATGTCGGCGCTGCACGGCATGTTCAGCCTGGGCGGCATGGCCGGCGCGGCCGCCGGCGGGCTGCTGATGGGGCTGGGCGTGCCGCCGCTGGCGCACGCCGCCGGCATGGCGCTGCTGACCGCGGCCGTCACCGCCGGCGTGGCGCCGTGGCTGCTGGCCGACCATCCGGTGCAGCCGCCGTCCGCGCACCACCGCGACCACGCCGTGAAGGCGCTCTGGCTGCTGGGCGTGATGGCCTTTCTCGGGCTGGTCGGCGAAGGCGCCATGTACGACTGGACCAGCGTCTACATGCGCGACGTGGCGCTGGCGCCGGCGGCGTGGATCAGCGCCGGCTACGCCGCCTTCTCGGCCGGCATGGCCTGCGGCCGCTTCGGCGGGGACCGCCTGCGCGCGCGCTGGACGGATGCGCGCACGCTCAGGATCAGCGCCTGGGTGGCCTTCGCCGGCATCGCGCTGGCGCTGCTGTGGCCGGTGCCGCTGGCGGCGCTGGCCGGCTTCACGCTGATGGGGCTGGGCGCGGCCAACATGGTGCCGGTGTTCTTCGTGGCGGCGTCGCGCCTGCCGGGCGTGGCGCCGGCCGAGGCGATCGCGCGGGTGGCGCGCTTCGCCTACATCGGCCTGCTGCTCGGCCCGGTCATCATCGGCGGCGTGGCCCACGCCAGCAGCCTGCGCTACGGGCTCGGGGTGGTGGCGCTCACGATGGGCTGGATCGCGCTGGCGGGCGCGCGCCTGGCGCGGCCCTACCTCGGCGCCCGCAATACCCGCAATACCCGCGACACCGGCGAATAGCGCGCCGGGCCGCAGATGGCGCGGTTCAGGCCGCGGCGCCGAGCGCCGCCGGCATGCGCGCGCCCAACCCCTCGAAGACGAAGGTATCCATCGCCAGCACGCCGTAGGTGACGTCGTCGGCCACGCGCGCCACGGCGGCGGGCTGCGGCGCCGGCGCGGCATCGCACGGCCCCAGCGCGGCGCCGAGCGCCACGAAGAACGGCAGCAGGTGCTCGTCGGTCGGATGCGCGCGGCGCGCGTAGGGCGCCTGCGCGCGGTAGTCGGCGATGCGGCTGGTGTCGCCGCTGGCGAGCGCCTCGCCGAGCGCATCGACCATCCAGCCGCGGAAGGCGTCCACGTACGGCTCGGCCGGCCCGCCGTGCTGCTCGCGCCGCCCGCCCGCGCCGAACACTTCCTGCAGGTTGTGGGTGAAGCTGCCCGAAGCCATCACCAGCACGCCGTCGCCGCGCAGCGGCGCGAGCGCGCGGCCGATCTCGATCTGCGCAGCCGGCGGCAGGTACGGGTTGAGCGCGAGCTGCACCACCGGCACGTCGGCGGCCGGAAACAGGCGCCGCAGCGGCATCCACGCGCCGTGGTCCAGCGGGCGGTCCTCGTCCTCCAGCACCACCGCGGCGCCGGGCACGCGCGCGGCCTCGACCAGCGCCTTGACGCGGCCGGCCAGCGCCGGCGAGCCGGGCGCGTCGTAGCGCAGTTCATAGAGCGCGCGCGGGAAGCCGCCGAAGTCGTGCCAGGCCTCCTGCCGCTCGCGCGTGCCGACCACCAGCGTGCTGTAGATCCAGTGCGCCGAGATCACCAGCACCGCGCGCGGGCGGCGCGCGCGCAGTTGTTCGCCGAGCGCGTCGAGCGCGGCGCCGCTGGGGCCGGGCTCGAGCGCGAGCATCGGCGAGCCGTGGGACACATAGATGGCGGGAAGCATGATGTCTGCCTTCTGATTCATGGATACGCACCAGTGTGGCAAAGCCCGGCGCCGCTGGCGGCGGCCATTTGCGGATACCTCCGTCAAAAATCTTGAAGCCGGCGCGCCCCGTGCCGGCGCATGAGCGTGGGGTGGCCCACACAACGCTTCAAACAGTCCGGCATGCCCCTGGCAATCGGCTTATGATGGCAGGCATGGGGCGCGGTCCGGCACCGGCCTGCCCCGCAACCCAAGGTGACGACGCGCGCCCCGGCGCGTCCGGTCCGGAGAACATCGTGGTCAAGCGCACCGCCCGCAGCCCGAGACTGCCCCATGCGAACTGGTGGCGGCCCGGCGTGTATGCCAGCGGACCGGCCGTGCTCCTGTGGATCGCGGCGCGCCTGCCGGCGCCGTGGCTGGCCGACCTGTTCAACCTGCCGAACGTCGCCGCGCTGCTCAACCACGGCGGCGACACGGTATTCGTGGCCGGCTGGCTGGCCAGCGCCGCGTGGCTGTGGTTCACGCGCCGGCGCGACGCCGCGCCGCAGGACCCGAGGCAATCGCAGGCGGACGCCGCCGCCGAGCCCCACGACCACACCCCGCACCGCGCCGGCTGAAGGCGCCGCGCCGGCGTCTTGCCGGCACTCCGGCAGCGCTGCTGCGCGCCCGCCTGCCCGCCTTGCCCCGCTGCATGCCCGTGTCATACGGGTGTAATCTGGCGGGCACACGCGGGGTACGCCGCGCCATCCGGAGGCCTCCTGGATGTCTCCCCGAAGGCGCCCACGCGGGGCATGGCCGGCGAATCCTTTACCATGCTGCCTTTCCGTCCGCCCCGGCGCCCGCGCCGGGCACGGACCGCAATCCTTTCCCATCGCACCAAAAGCATCATGCAAGCCAACGCTGCCAACTCCCGGATTCCGGACATTTCCAAAGCCCAGCGACGAAGGGCCATCCTGGCCGCCACCATCGGCAACGGCCTCGAGTGGTTCGACTTCACCGTCTACAGCTTCTTCGCGCTCATCATCGCCAAGCTGTTCTTCCCCACCGGCAACGACCTCACCTCGTTCCTGCTGACCGTCGCCACCTTCGGCGTGGGCTTCTTCATGCGCCCGGTCGGCGCCATCGTGCTCGGCGTCTACGCCGACCGCGTGGGCCGCAAGGCGGCGCTGACGCTGACCATCCTGATGATGGCGCTCGGCACCGCCATCATCGGCCTGGCCCCCACCTACGCGTCGATCGGCCTGTGGGCGCCGGCGCTGATCGTGCTGGCCCGCCTGATCCAGGGCTTCTCGGCCGGCGGCGAGGTCGGCGGCGCCACCGCGTTCCTGATCGAGCACGCGCCCGACGAAGAGCGCGGCGTCTACGCGAGCTGGCAGCAGGCCAGCCAGGGCATCTCCTTCATGCTCGGCGCGGCGATGGGCGCGCTGGTGATCAACGGCCTGGCGCCCGAGCAGGTCGACGCCTGGGGCTGGCGCATCCCGTTCCTGTTCGGCCTGCTGATCGGCCCGGTCGGCATGTACATCCGCTCCCACCTCGAGGAGCCGCCCGCGTTCGAGGCGCGCCGCGCCGAACGCAAGGCCAGCAAGGTCAAGTTCTCGCCGCTGACGCAGGTGCTGCGCGACCACCCGCGCGAAGTGCTGGCCGGCCTCGGCGTGACCATCCTGTGGACGGTCTGCACCTACGTGCTGGTGTTCTACATGCCGTCCTACGCCAAGCAGCAGCTCGGCCTGCCGCTGGGCGCCACGTTCCAGTCGACCGCCATCTGCGGCGCCATCATCCTGGTGCTGTGCCCGCTGATGGGCATGCTGTCCGACCGCGTCGGCCGCAAGCGCATGCTGGGCACCGTGGCGCTGGCCATCGGCGTGCTGGCTTATCCGCTGTTCCACTGGCTCAACGTCTCGCCGACCACGCAGACGCTGCTGGAGGTGCAGATCGTGCTGGGCATCCTGCTGGCGGCCTTCACCGGCCCGGCGCCCGCAGTGCTGGCCGAGCAGTTCCCGACCGAAGTACGCTCCACCGGCCTGTCGCTCGCCTACAACTTCGCGGTGACGATCTTCGGCGGCTTCGCCCCGCTGATCGTGACCTGGCTGATCACCTCGAGCGGCAGCAAGCTGGCGCCGGCCTACTACGTGATCGCCGCCGCCGCGGTGAGCTTCATCGCGCTGCTGTTCATGCACGACCGCACCGGCAAGCCGCTGCAGTGACGCGGCGGGCCGGCACGCAGGTCCGCCGGCGCACGCTGACACAAAAAAGGCCAACCGCGCGGTTGGCCTTTTTGCTTTCGCGGCGGCGTGGCGCTCGCGCCTTTGCCGGCTACGCCTCGTTGTCGTCTTCGTCGTCGCCGTGGATGTTGATGACGTGCCGCGCCGCGAACCACAGCGGCATGCCGGGCGCCATCTCGTCGGTGCAATAGGGCTGGTTGTCGAGCTCGCCGCGGTAGAGATCGCCCTCGCGGCCGGTGACGACCACCCACATGCGCTCCACGTGCTGCTCGTCGCGGTCCTGCTCGTCGGTGGTCAGGATGCGGAAGATCAGCTTGACGGCCTGGCCCGGCTGCAGCGCCTGGCGCACTTCGGGCGGCGGGACCCAGAAGGTCTCGGGATAGGCCTCGGCGATGGCTTCGCCGTCGTCGAGCTGCCAGCCGTCGTCTTCCAGGGTGGCGAGTCGTGGTTCCATGTCGATGTTCACAAGTTGAGGGGTCGGGCGCGCACGCCGCTGGCACGCATCGTATCAAAATGCCCGTGCCGCGGCGCGCACACGACAGCGCCGCCGCGCCGCCTTAAGATGGCGCATTCATGCCGAGAAGAGAAACCCGACGATGCCTGCCAGGAAGCAAGCCACCCCGCCGGAACGCCAGCGCTGCGGCTGGTGCGGAACGCTGGAAGACTACTGCCACTATCACGACCACGAATGGGGCTTCCCCGTCGACGACGACCGCCGCCTGTTCGAGAAGCTCTGCCTGGAGGGCTTCCAGGCCGGCCTGAGCTGGCTGACCATCCTGCGCAAGCGCGAAGCGTTCCGGCGCGCCTTCGCCAATTTCGACATCGAGAAAATGGCGCGCTTCGGCGAGAAGGACATCCAGCGCCTGCTCGGCGACGCCGGCATCGTGCGCCACCGCGGCAAGATCGAGGCGGCCATCAACAACGCGCAGCGCGCCCGCGAGCTGTTGGAAACCGGGTCCTCGCTGGCCGCCTATTTCTGGCGCTTCGAGCCCGACCCGGCCAGCCGGCCCACGGTGCTGACGCCCGAAGTCCTGCGCACGATGGCGATCTCGCCCGAATCCACGGCGCTGTCCAAAGACCTCAAGAAACGCGGCTGGCGCTTCGTCGGGCCCACCACCATGTACGCGCTGATGCAGGCGATGGGACTCGTCAACGACCACCAGGACGGCTGCACCACGCGCGAGGAAGTCTTGCGGGCGCGCAAGGCATTCAAGGTTCCGCGCTGAACGGACGTAAACAGAAACAGGCGGGCAAGGGGTGCATATGTGCCGCGCCGCTTCGTTTACGTCCGTTCCCGGCAATGGTCGCCTTATGTCTTTCTGTATTGTTTACGTATACATAGATAGTAGTAGTAGGTAAACATGGCCTTCCCGCGTGGATAAGCCGGTTTTTCCCTTTCCAGTCAGTGACTTGCGGAAAAGATAAGTCACTAGGGAATACCCTTAGGCACGGGGATATCTCGAAACGTATATCTGGGCGGCTTCCGCCGCCGCGAAGTTGTACGTATACGTCCCACAGCCCGCCCCCAGCCGGGACACAGCTTTCCGGCACGCTTATCCCCAGGCGGCGGCGCAGTTATCCACAATCGGGTGCGCTGGTATCTATGGTCGAGACTTCAGCATTGCGGGTCAGGCGCCGGATGCGCGGCGGTGCGTGTCCATGCGGACACAATTGTCCTGTGCCCAAGTGCGCGAACGCCTACACTGAAAGAGCCCAAGCTGCCGGTGGAGAACGATGTGATGCGCGTGCCTTGCATTTCCGCCCTGCTCGCCTTGCCCCTGCTGGGGCTGGCCGGCCCGGTCCATGCCCAGCCGACGATGCCCACCGCAGCCAGCGCCGCGGTGAGCGACGCCATCTCCAGCGCGGTGCAGCGCGGCGAGACGCCCTATCGCATGCCACCCGCCGCGGCCGGCGAAGACAGCGAATCCGTGCGCGCCGCGTGCGAAGCGCTGCTGCAGAGAGTGCGCGCCGCGCAGGCACAGCAGTCGCTGGTCGGCACCCGGCGCACCATCGAGGCCATCCCCGGGCTGACCAGCCCCAGCGCGGCCCGCGAGTCGGCGGCGCATGCGCTGGAGGCGGATTACCGCAGCCGCTGCGCGCCGGGGCGTGAGGGCGGGTAATGTGGGTACGCGCTTGTGCGCAATGGCGGGCGCGCAATGAAAAAGGCCAACCGCTTGCGGTTGGCCTTTGACTTTGAATCCTGGTGGACCGAAGGAGGATCGAACTCCCGACCTCTGCATTGCGAACGCAGCGCTCTCCCAGCTGAGCTATCGGCCCGTAAGCGGAGATTGTAGCGTAGTTTTCACCGCCGCATCAATCACCTGTGCATCATGCCGCCATGCCGGCGTTGCCTTCCATGCCGCGCACCGTCGGCAGGTTCAGCGGCCGGGCCGTGACCTCGCCGCGCGCGCGCAGCCACTGGGCCATCAGGTCCCAGATTGGCGGGCTGCCGGCGTGGCGGGCCTCTT
>NZ_AQPL01000492.1:0-2215 GCF_000395345.1 Cupriavidus sp. WS
GGCTGCCGGCGTGGCGGGCCTCTTCCGAGACGGGTGCCCAGCCGGCGACCTTGTAGGTGCGGGCGGCGTCGACGGGCTGGCCCTTGAGGCGCATGTCGGTGATGCGGCGGCCCATGCCGGCGTTGGGGTCGATGGTGTATTGCAGGCCGCCCACGCGCACCATGTCGCCGCCTTGCTGGTAGTAGGGATCGGGGTTGAACAGGTTGTCCGCCACGTCTTCCAGGATGGTCTTGATGGTTTCGCCCGTCATGGTGGCGACGGTGGTGTGCGGATAGGTGATGGCGGTCTGGTCCATCAGGCTTTCCATCGTGATGGCTTCGCCGGGCAGCAGCGTGGTGCCCCAGCGGAAGCCGGGCGAGAAGGCGATCTCGGCGCCCTGCACGTCCATCAGGCCGTCGAGGATGAGCTGGTCGAAGGTGCCGTTGAAGTTGCCGCGGCGGTACAGCAGGCCGGTGTTGCGCGCGAGCACTTCGCCGAGCTGTTGTTCGTAGGGGGCGCGCACGCGGGCGATGAGCGCGTCCATGCCGGGGTCGGCGGCGAGGTAGTTGGCGAACACGGGCAGCAGGCGGTAGCGGAAGTCGCGCGCCTTGCCGTCCTTGACGTCGAAGTCGAGCACGCCGAGGAACTTGCCGTTGGAGCCGGCGTTGGTGACGAGCGTGGTGCCGCCGGCGTTCTTCACGGCCACCGGCGCGGGCATGCCGTCGTGGGTGTGGCCGCCGAGGATGGCGTCGAGCCCGCGCACGCGCGAGGCGAGCTTGAGGTCGACGTCCATGCCGTTGTGCGACAGCAGCACGACCACCTGCGCGCCCCTGGCGCGCGCCTGCTCGATGACCTGCTGGAGGTTTTCCTCCTGAATGCCGAAGGTCCAGTCGGGCACGAAGTAGCGCGGGTTGGCGATGGGCGTGTAGGGAAAGGCCTGGCCGACGATGGCGACCGGCACGCCGTTCATCTCGCGGATCACGAACGGGTCGAAGACGGGGTCGCCGAAGTCGGCGGTCTTGATGTTCTGGGCGAGGAAGGCGACCTTGCCCTTGAAGTCGCGCTCGACGATCTCGGTGACGCGCTCGGCGCCGAGCGTCATTTCCCAGTGCGGCGTCATCACGTCGACGCCGAGCGCGAGCGCGGCGTCGACCATGTCCTGGCCGCGCGTCCACAGCGCGGTGGCGGAGCCTTGCCAGGTGTCGCCGCCGTCGAGCAGCAGCGCGCCGGGCCGGCCGGCCTTGAGCTGCCGTACCAGCGTGGCGAGGTGGGCGAAGCCGCCGACCTTGCCGTAGCGGCGCGCGGCCTCGGTGAAGTCGAGGTACGTGAACGCATGCGCCTGCGCGCTGCCGGGCGCGATGCCGTAGTGGCGCAGCAGCGCCTGGCCGACCAGGTGCGGCGGCTTGCCGGCGTAGTCGCCCACGCCGAGGTTGACGCTGGGCTCGCGGAAATGGAGCGGGCGCAGCTGGGCGTGGCAGTCGGTGAAATGCAGCAGGTGCACGTTGCCGAAGCGCGGCACGTCGTAGAGCTTGCCGGCAGCCTGCGCGGCCTGGGCGTCGGTGGCGGGAAAGGCCATGCCGCCGGCGCCGGCGATGGCCAGCACCTGCAGGAACTCGCGTCGGTTCATTGTCTCTTCCTGTGGTCTGCGCGCGCCGGCGCCGGCCGCGGCCCGGCGTCGGGTGCTCGCTTCATCGCCAGCGTCATCGCCGGCTAGTTCGCGTAGCGGGCCAGCGCGGCGACGTCTTCCTCCAGCATCTCGCCGGCTTCCTTCTGCACCACCTTGCCGCCGGCGTCGATCACGTACAGCTCGGGCAGGCCGCGCCGCTTGCCGAGCACGGCGCGCAGCGCGGGCGTATCCATCGCGGCGGGGAAGGTGTAGCCATGCTTGGCCATGTAGGCGCCGGCTTCCTTCGGGTCCTTGTCGATGCTGACCGCCAGCACCTGCAGGCCGCCCCGGGCGCCGCCGATGCTGTCGTAGAGCTTCTGCAGGCGCGGGTTCTGCAAGGCGCAGAACGGGCACCACGACGCCCACACTTCCAGCACCAGCGGCTTGCCGGCCCACTGCGCCGGCGCCACCGTGCGGCCGTCGAGCAGCTGCACCGGCGGCAGGTGCACGGTGTCGCCGACTTCGAGCGCGGCGGCCGCGCCGCTCCAGGCCAGCGCGGCGAGCAGCAGCGCGGCGCCGGTGCGGCGCGCCAGGCGGGCGGCGGTCATGGCCGCGCCTTTACTGGTTGAC
>NZ_AQPL01000493.1:0-3140 GCF_000395345.1 Cupriavidus sp. WS
GGCGGGCGGCGGTCATGGCCGCGCCTTTACTGGTTGACCGGCGAGGCCGGGTCGAGCAGCAGCGCCATCACGTCGCGGATCTGCTGCTCGGTGAGGATGCCCTTGTGGCCGAAGCGCGGCATGTTGGAGCAGGCGGTGTACGCGCTGGAATCCCAGATCTTGCCCCAGGTGTACCTGACCACCGCTTCGGAGTTGCCGCGCAGCTTGCCGTACTGGTACAGCGAGGGGCCGATGTTGCCGAACGAGATCTCGGCCTTGGTCATCTGGTGGCAGGCGTAGCAGTTGGCGCCGTTGACGCCGCCGACGGGGTCGGAGAACTGCATGCCGCGCCCGTTCTGCGCGGTCTTCTCGCCTTCCTTCCAGTCGCCGAGGTAGTGGCCGTCGGCCGGGTACTTGACCTGCTTGAGCTCGGCGGCCTCGATCTTCTTCGCCACGGCCGCCGGCACCTTGGTGCGGTCCGGGTAGTCGCTGCACGCTTCCTGCATGGCGTCGCGCTCGAGCACGCCGGCCAGGGTGGCGGGCCCCTTGGACGAGAAGGAGCTCTCGATCAGCTTGCGCATGTCGGCGTCGCTGGTGCCGGCGTCGGCGCTGGCGGCCGCCTTGGCGGCCAAGGTGGCCGGTCTGCCCCTGGCGGGCTTCGCGCTGTCCTGCGCATGGGCCGCGCCCGCGCCGGCCAGCATGGCGAAGGCGGCGGCGAGCGTGGCGAGTGTCGCTTGATTGGTCTGTTTCATCTGTGCTCTCTCCCGCTCAGCGCTTGAGCGCCGGACCGTCGTAGGTGCCGCCGTTGGCGTTCTTCGCCAGGAACAGGCTCAGCGCGGTGATCACGTCGGAACCATAGGCGGGCTCGGGAAAGCGCTGCTGGCGCAGGCAGTCGTAGAGGCGGTGCTGCATGGTGCGTACCTCGCCCTGCGAGACGCGGTAGGCTGGCCACGTGGTGTAGGCCGCCTGCGCGCCCTGCCGGGTCAGCAGGTTGGGCAGGTCCTGCAGGCGGATGCGCTGGCCGTCCACGGCGTGGCAGGTGGCGCAGGCGAAGTCGTAGGCGCCGCCGCGGTAGAAGAACATCTTCTGGCCGAGCGCGTAGACGCGCTTTTCCTCCGGGGTGTCGAGCTGCACGTTCATCTTCACGCCGCGCGACTCGCCGGCCAGGAACGAGACCAGGCGCTCGATGTCGGACGGCTTGCCGGTGGAGGCGAACGGGTTCCTGGTCGCCTCTTCCTGCGTCAGGCCCTGCAGCGTCACGCGGCAGTAGGCCAGGCGCTGCTCCAGGTCCATCACGCGACCGGTGTCCTTGAACAGGCGCGGCAATTCCGCGTACGCGCCCTTGGTCACGCCGGGACCCTTGCCGAGGTCGCACTGCTCGAGCGAGACGTTCTTCGGGCCGGCCGGCTTTTTCCACAGTTCCTCGCCGGCGGCTTCCCACAGTTCGGCGGGATTGCCCTCGGCCAGCATCTGCCGGTACTTGGCGATTTCCTCGGCGGTGCTGCCCTGGGCATGCACGGCCGCGCCGGCCAGCGCCAGGGTGCCGGCCAACGCCAGCGCGGCGCCGGCATGGCGGCGTCTGATGGTCTTCATGGGGCTCTTCTCCTCAGGGCCTGGCGAGCCCCGCGCGCTGGCACGCCGGGCCGAGGCCGTCTTATTGCTTGTCTTCCCGCCGGGCCGGCGGCTCCGGCCTGCTCGCCGTCAGGGCTTGATGTACGCGTAGTCTTCCTCGAACTGCAGGCGGGCCACCTCGACCACGCCGGCCTGCACCACCTTGGCTTCCATCGACAGGCTGGATTCGGGAATCTTGCGCGCCGCCAGCGTGTTGCGGCATACGCGGAACTCCACGCCGGAACTGGCCAGCGAGGCGATGGCCGCCTCGAAGGTATTGCCGCGCGCGTCGCGCGCGCCTTCGACGATGAAGTCCACGCCGTAGCCGAAGGCCACCACCACGATCTTGGTGTCGGGCGCGGCATTGAGGTGGTTGCGCAGGTTGGCCATCGCGCGCACCGCCTGGTCCGTGCCTTCGGACAACTGGTAGACCACCTTGACGCGCCCGCCCTTGCCGCTCTTGCCGCCGGCCGCCGCCGGGGCCGCCTGCGCCGCCGCCTTGGCCGACAGGCCGATGGCGGCCAGCGCCGCCGTTGCCCGAATAAATGCTCGCCGCATGATTGCTTATCCTTCCGGTCTGGCCCCCGCGCGCCACATGCGCCGGCCCGGGCCCGACATTCGCCCTGAACCATAGCAGAGGATGCCGCGGGCCGCTTGGCCGGTGGGCGGCGTCAGGAAATGGTGGCTTCGTCGGTGCGCTTGTCGCCGCGGTTGTCGACCCAGGTCACGGTGACCTTGTCGCCCTTGGCGCCGCCCTTGAACTTGAAATTCAGGAACGGGTCCTTGGAAACCGCCGTGCCGAACTGGGCCTGGAACACTTCCTTGCCGTTGCACACGACGGTCACGTTCTGGATGTGCCAGGCCGGGATGGTCTTGCCGTTCGCGTCCTTGCGCTGGCCGGTTTCCATGTCGTGCTTCATCAGGATCTTGACGTCGACCACGCCGCCATTCTCGGCGGCTCGTACGCGCATCGGGTCTGCCATGTTCTGTGCTCTCTCGGTAAGGTTGGGGCTGGGGGATGTGGGCGATCGCGGGGCGGGGCTTCAGCCGCCGCAGCCGCCGAGCGTCACCTTGATTTCCTTGGACGCCACATACCATTTGCCGCCGGCCTTGACGGCGGCGTGCACCACCGAGGTCTGGCCCATCTTCACGCGGGTGGAGACGAAGGGCTCGGTGCCCGCCGGGATGGTGAAGTCGGCCGCCAGCGTGTAGGGGTTCTTTTCCACCAGGATGGCGATCTGCTCGGTGCCGGGAATGTTGCTGGTCACGGAGACCGGCACCACGGCGCCGTTCTCGGCGATGTCGGGGGCATTGAAGACGATGGCGCTGCTCTTCTCGGTGCCGCTGCCGCCGAGCGCCTTGATCACGTCCGCCACGCTCTTGCCGTCGAAGGCGGTCTTGTTCCACTCGGCAGCCTGGGCTTCGCTGATGAGGCCGGTGGCGGCCATCAGGGCCAGCACCGAGGTGAGCCGCAGCACATCTCTTCGTTTCGGATTCATTTGTCTACCTTTTTCCTGCGTTTTCCGTTCCGGCCCGGTGCGCCGGCGGCC